>CANRBN010000018.1 GCA_947628865.1 uncultured Gemmiger sp. | reverse complement strand
TTAGCAGTCGTTTCCAACTGTTGTCCCCCACTTAAGGGCAGATTGCTCACGCGTTACTCACCCGTTCGCCACTAAGCATAGAAAAGCAAGCTCCTCCATACTCCGTTCGACTTGCATGTGTTAGGCGCGCCGCCAGCGTTCGTCCTGAGCCAGGATCAAACTCTTTCGAAATGGTATTTAAACCTTTTCTCAAAGGGTCAAATCTCCTCAGACACAATCGCTTGCGTCCTTTGAATTACTTTATGGAATTGTTTTCGAGAAACATTGCTGTTTCTCCGGTGCTTCCCTTGCACCGTCAAGGTTCCACAAGTCCAGGTTTGTTCAATTTTCAAGGTCCCGGCTGCCCCCTCCCGCGGGGACAGCTTGATTATCTTATCATGCCATCCCCGTTTTGTCAACACCTTTTTTGACTTTTTGAACAATTTTTTTGGCCCAAATTTTGGCATACCATTCCTTGCGATTCAGTGCTCTGAACAACACTATCCCTAGGGTGCCGGTCGGCGGCGTTTGGGCAAGTTGACAAGGGCGGCGGCTTGCGCTACACTGTTCTTACCTTATTATATAGGGGGCATCGTCATGCTGCTGGCGCTCAACATCGGCAACACACACATCACGTTCGGCGGCTACGGGCCGGAGGGCAAGCTTGCGTTTTTCAGCCGCCTGTATGCCGACACGTCGCTCAGCGCCGACGAGCTGACCTACAAGCTCGTCAACATGCTGGCGCTGTACGGCGCCCACCCGCATGAGATCACCGACGTCATTCTGGCCAGCGTGGTGCCGGCGCTGACCCCGCGCCTGCGCGAGGCGCTTGGCAAGATGTGCGAGGCGCGCGTCATGGAGGTGGGCCCCGGGCTCAAGAGCGGCGTGCGCCTGCGCCTGGACGACCCGGCCCAGCTGGGCGGGGAGCTTTTGTGCGCCGCGGTGGGGGCACTGCGCCTGGCCGCGCCGCCGCTGCTGGTGCTGCACATGGACACCGCCGCCACGCTGCTGGCGGTGGACGCCGCGGGGAGCCTTTTGGGCGGGGCCATTTTGCCGGGGCCGCAGCTCTCGCTGGCGGCGCTGGTGCAGAACACCGCCCAGCTGCCGCAGGCGGCGGCGGAGAACACGCCCAAAAGCGTGCTGGGCACGAACACCGCGGCCTGCCTGCAGAGCGGCATCGTGTACGGCACTGCCGCCGCGCTGGACGGCATGGTGCGCCGCCTGCGCGCGGCGCTGGCTGCGCCGGATGCCCCCGTCATCGCGACCGGCAGCCTGCCGGCGAGCATCCGGGACGCCTGCGAGGTGCCCATCCGCTACGAGGAGACGCTTGTGCTGGACGGCCTGCACGCCATCTGGCGCAAAAACCGCAAAAAAGCGTGAACACCGGGCCCCGCGGCATCCGCTGCGGGCCGGCGCGTATGATTTGCGGCGAAAGGGTTTTCCGCAGCCCCGCCCGCAAAACAGGATTGCATTTTCCCCCGCCGTTTGCTATAATGACCGTGCCGGGCATGCCCGGCAGCGATATGCGCTCGTAGCTCAGCTGGATAGAGTGTTGGACTCCGACTCCAAAGGCCGCTGGTTCGAATCCAGTCGGGCGCATGTAAAGGCCGCCGCTTTTATAAAGCGGCGGTCTTTTTCTTTATGATTTTTAATAGTGTAGCTTTCCAGCGTTTACATTCCATAGACACGCCAGTGCAGTGAATACAGTACATATTGCCGCACCATACATCATCCCACGTTGTTCCTTGCATTCATTGTAGATTTGAGTATAATAAAGATATCGAAGTGGAGGTGAGCCGAATGGTCTACACACTGGAGGAAATACGAAAAATCATCACACCGATCGCTGTGCGCTATAAGCTGAAGGCTGTGTATGTATTCGGCTCCTATGCCCGCGGAGAGGCGCAGGAAGACAGCGATGTGGATCTGTTGGTCGACTGCACAGGGTCCGGCATGGTCGGCCTTGCGTATGGCGGCCTTTACAGTGATTTAGAAGAGGCCCTTGGAAAATCCATCGATATGGTCACGATCCATTCTCTGGAGCAGCCGGCTTTCAGTGAAAGCGATAGAAAGTTCAGAGAGGCAGTCCGGCAAGAGAGGCGGGAAGTTTATGCAGTTGCGTGACAGGCAGCGTCTGGAAAAGATCAAGGAATACTGCACGGATATCCTTGCCACCGTCCGCCGCTGTGGGGATTCCTTTGACGCTTTCAAAGCAGACCGTGACTATCAGCGGTCTATTTCTTTCTGTATTTTGCAAATCGGCGAGTTGGTCAACGGTCTCACCGAAGAGTACCGCAGCGCAACCAAAGACTATGTTCAGTGGCAGCAGATCAAGGGGATGCGGAATGTCGTCGTTCATAATTATGGCGGCATCGATCTACAGGTCGTTTGGGATGTGGCCACGATCGATATCCCCAAATTAAGCCGCTTCTGCGAAGAACAGCTTATCAGCGAGAAATAGCGCAGATGCCGGGACGAAATCTCATTTTGTCCCGGCATCATACTATTGAAATATCTACGAGCCATTTGAGTGCGTTGTTATTTATCCTCAGTGACTATACTCAAAAACTGGCAGCAGTGAAGAATATCTCTCTTGAAGAATTTGATGTGGAGTGCGGAAGTTCGCTGATTTCACTCCGTCCTTACCTGGAAAAGCAAAGAGAAATCATGAAAGCTGTAGCATAATGGCTCTTGACGAGCGTGACGACGATCTGACCAACGGTTTTTGAAACCATTTTATTCTACCAGGGAAAAAGCGTATTTTGCCGGTCATTCTGCCAAGATTCTACTAAAACGGCATTTTAGATATTATCGTTATGGCGCAGTATTTTATAAATTGTAAAATATTCCCGTTTTGCTATTTTTCATAGCTGCGTATGATTTTTGAGCCGCGCATAGAACTCCGACTCCAAAGGCCGCTGGTTCGAATCCAGTCGGGCGCATGAAAAACAGGCGCTGAAACGCAAGGTTTCGGCGCCTGTTTTGTGTTTTTGCGGGATCTGTCAGGGGATCGCTTGATCGCTTTTCAGGTGGCGGTGTGATCCCACGCATCGCAGAACGTGCCGATGCCCTGGGTGGTGTAGGCGTGCTTCTGGCAGTCCCTGTACACGTCCAGCCCGGCGGTGACGATGTCCGCCCCGGCCAGCGCGCAGTCCACGATCTGCTTGGGCGTGCGGATGGCGGCGCAGATGATCTGCGTTTTTTGATACCAGCCGTAATTTTTGTAGATGTCCACGATGGCCTTGATGTAGGCGCGGCAGTCCTCGCCGTTGGCCTCCTTCCAGCCGATGAACGGCGACACGAACAGCGAGCCGTTCTTGGCCGGCAGGATGGCCTGCGCCGGCGAGAAGATGAGCGTCACGTTGGTGCGGATGCCCTGCCGCTCCAGCCGGCGGGCGGCGGCGATGCCGGCCTCGGTGGCCGGGATCTTGATGGCAAAATTCGCGCACAGCGCGGCGATCTTTTCCGCCTCGGCGACCATGGCGTCGGCGTCGTCGAGATGCGGGTCGATCTCCACCGAGACCGGGAAGCGGTCGATGCCCTCGAGCCCCTCGGCCTTGAGCCAGCTCGCGATATCGGTCACGGCGGTCAAAAACGGCTTGCCGCTGAGCATGATGTGCTTGGGGTTGGTGGTCACGCCGTCGATGCCGAACGTCCTGTAGGCATACTGGATCTCATCCATCTTGGCGCTGTCGAGAAAATATTTCATCGTATGGTTCCTCCTTTTGTGGGGTGGCTCGGGGCGGGGTCAGCCGCCGCAGGGGTGGGCGGGGGCGCCGTCCCGCGCGTGGCTGTTCTCGGCGGGGTCTTTCATGCACAGGTGCACGGCCGCGGTGGTAAAGGTCCTGGGCAGGGCAAGGATGTTGGGGTGCGGGCCGACGTATTTCCTCATCGCGTCGGCGAGCGCCTCCTCAAAGGTGGCGCGGGTCTTGAGTCCCATCGAGCGGGCGATGCCCGGCTCGCGCGCGCCGACGATGTAGATGGCGGAGGTGTGCTCCTCGGCCAGGTGCCCGCAGCTCATCATCGAGAAGCCGTGGAACGGGTGGAACGCGTTGGCGAAGCGGTAGCGGCGGATGTATTCCTGATTGGTGGCAAAATACTCGCCGTAGCGGTTCATATCCGGCAGGATGTTCATGGAATCGTGCTGGAACATCTCGTAGAGCTCGGGCAGGTAGGGCCAGCGCTCGGCGTGGAACCAGCCGTCGCAGATGGACGAGACGATGAACACGCACCGATCGGCCAGCACGCGCTTGTGGCGGATGACCTGCGCCGAGAGCGCCTGCATCATCTGGATGGGGTTCGTGCCCATGCCGGCGCCGTAGTGGAAATCGGTGGGCATGCCGAACACGACGACATCGTATTTCTTTTCCGCCCAATGGACGTAGGTGCGCTTGTCGGCCATTTTCCAGCTGACGGGCTGCATCTCTTTGGCCCAGCCGGAATTGAGCTCGATCTGGCGGCTTTGGGTGTCCAGCACGGCGTCACAGCAGAAGAATTTTTTGCCCATCTTTTCTTCCATCAGCATGCCCTGCGCGTCGAATTTGTCCCGCATCAGGCTGTGGGTGGAGACGGGCACGAAATCCTGCCGGTGCATGACCTGCGGCACATGGTGCGCCGCGATGCTGCGCCAGTGGCTGATGCCGGTCGCGCAGTGCTTGTACCCGCCGGAATAGCCGCCGTAGGGGTTGCCCTGCGTGTGCCCGATGAGGATGGCGACGTCGGCGTCATACACATATTTGTTCATGATGACGTGGTCGCCGGCGGCGGTATAGCCGATGTCGACGAGATGGTCGTAGTCCTCGCTGTCGTGGCTGGTGATCTGGCCGGTGGGGTAGAACTCGCCGAACAGCTCGGGGCCGAGGATGGTCTGCATCTCCGGCACGGTGGCGCGCGGGTGCAGGCCGTTCGAGAACAAAAGCAGCACGTCCTGTTTCTCCACGCCGACGCTGTACAGCTCGTCCAGGCAGGCGCGGATGGCCACCTTGCGGTGGCTGGTGGGCTGGTTGCCGCCCTTGACGATATCGGGGATGACGAACACGACCCGGCTGCCCCGGTGCGCGAGCTCCCGAAGCGGCGGCATGCCGATGGGATGGCGGATGCTTTCCAGCGTCGCGGCATAGAGGCTGTCCCGGTCCTGCGGCAGGCAGGGCGGATCGGGCACCGTGACGCCGGGGATGAACACATCGGTATCGTCGGGCAGGGTGGCGTTCATCAGGCCGTGGCCGTATTCAAATTGCAGCTGCATGGGTCTCCTCCTTACTTGCCCAGATAGAGCCGGATGATCTCGAGATATTCCGCGGGGTAAAAGCCGATGTCGCCGGAAAAGCGCGTGAGCGCGATGAGCCCGCCGTCGATCTCGGGGATGGAGGCCAGCATGGCGGCGTTGTCCGCCTTGAGGCCGCCGCCGTACACGACGTCCAGCCCGCCGGTGCGCGCCTTGACGAAGCGGGCGATCTTTTCGATGTAGGGCCTGTCCGCCGGCGTC
The DNA here is from genome assembly GCA_947628865.1 of uncultured Gemmiger sp. Taxonomy (GTDB): domain Bacteria; phylum Bacillota; class Clostridia; order Oscillospirales; family Ruminococcaceae; genus Gemmiger. The sequence continues at coordinate 12,082 of CANRBN010000018.1, read as the reverse complement.
CTGCCGGGGCCGATGCTCCACACCGGCTCGTAGCCGATGACGACGCCGGCCCGTTCCTCCGGCGTGAGGCCGCCAAGGCCCACCTCGAGCTGGCGGCCCAGCACCGCCTGCCACTCGGGCTGCTCCTCGGCCGTCTCGCCGATGCAGAACAGCACCTTGAGCCCCGCCCCGCGCGCGCAGCGCACCTCGGCGTTCAAAATGCGGTCGACGGCGGCGGTGTCGGCGCAGCCGGCCTCGGCCAGGATGCCCTTTTTGTCGCTGCGCTCCTCGCAGTGGCCGATGAGCGTGGCCGTGCAGCCCATCGCCCTGACGACGGAGGCCGGGCGGTTGGTGGTCAGCGCGCCGAAGTTGCCGCCGGGCGCGGTGTCGACGCGGTACACGCCCTGGCTGCCCAGCTGCACCGGGCTGTCCGGCGTGCGGGCGGCGAGCGCCGGCAGCAGATGCGCCTCGGGCAGGAACTGCACGAACTCGACGGCGGCGGGATCGTATTTGGCAAGGCCGTCCTGCGTGCCCGCCACCACGGCGCGGCCCCAATCCGCCACCGGGGCCAGCCGGTTGACGCCGCCGTATTCGACCGGCACGTCAAAGCGCTTGAGGTTGAGATAGATGTGTTTCATGGCTCCTCCTTTGCGGGTTTGGGGCAAAAGCCGGTGTATTTCTGCGTGACCTCCAGCACACGGTAGACGTCCACGTCCGGCTGCCAGTCCGCCTCCTGCGCGCACAGCCAGCCGCAAAACGCGCGCCACGCGGCGTCGGCCTCGGCGGTGCGGCCCTCGGCCAGCAGCGCCATCGCGCCGGCCAGCCGCTGTACATAGGCGAGGTGGAACGCCAATTTTTCCCAAAAACGGTCGGCGAGCGGGTCGGCGCCGGTCTTTTGCAGCCGTGCCGCCGCCTTGGGCTCGAACCGGCGGCAAAGCGCCTGCGCGCGGCGCAGGCGCGCGGCGATGCCGGCGTCGGCGCGGGGGCCCTGACCGTTGAGCCAGTCACAGACCTGGCAGTCGGACAGCTCCGCCAGCAGGCGCTCTACCGCCGCCCAACCGTCCCCATAGGCGGCGGCCAGGTATTCCCCGGTCACGGCGGGCACCTGGGCGGCGCCGCCGGGCTCCAGCAGCGCGCGGGCCATCAGGTAGTTCGGCAGGGCGTTGGGCAGCGCCGCGCGCAGCTCCTGGCAGCTGAGGTAGCCGTTGAGACCCAGCTCCCGCAGGCGGGCGATATCGCCGTGGATGACGCGGGCGATGTGCAGGTAACCGAAGTCGCCGTAGTGGGCGCGGCCCAGGGGATAATCGTAGACGAAGCCGTCGCCCGCAAACTGCGCCTGCCAGGCGCGCAGAAAGGCGAGGTTTTTGCCCAGCCCCGCGGGCAGGCGCACGGCGTTGCGCACGAACGGCGGCAGGTCGGGCGGCGCTTCGCCCCAGCGGTAGGAATGGTCGAACGTGCGGCTGATGGGCGCGAACATGAGCACGAAGCGGTCTTCATTGCGCAGGCGCTCGCGCACAGGCGGCCACAGAAGCTCCTGATACAGCAAAAACACCAGCCGCGTGGGCAGCGCCTCCGCCGTCAGGCGGCGGTCGATCTCGTTGAGCAGGCGCACATACTGGTCGGCCAGACGCTCCGTGCGGCAGGCGTCGCATTCGCAGAGGTTGTTGTACTCGTCCGCCAGCCAGATGTGCAGATAATCGGCGGTCGGATGCCGCCTGGCATAGTCGACCACCAGCCGCGCAAACCGGTCGATGGCAGCCGGGTCGGCGTAACAAAGGTTGGTGTCGGCGGGGATATCGAGATAGAGCGCCCGCTCGCCGCCGCGCAGCGCCGCGAACGGATGTGCTTTGTGCTGCTTTTCTTTCGGCACGGGGGTCCAGTCCAGCGCCGGGTAGCCGAGCACCTGCCCGGTCCAGCCGTGGCCGACCTTGTGCAGCAGCAGGCCGCGGCGGGCGAGCTCGGCCTCCGCCTCGGCCATGACGCGCTCGGCGTCCGCCGCGGTGAAAGGCTCGGGCGCCAGCGCGGCGTTGTTGGCATGGCGATACCACCGGTCAAGGAACGCCCACGGCGTGCGGAATTGCAGAAAAAAGCTGTTGAAGCCGATCTTCGGCAGCCAGTCGATGAAATCGAGAAGATTCTCGCGGCTGTCGGCGCCCTCGATGCACACGCCCCGGTGGCGGAACGCCGCCGTCTTCTCATAGCGCCGCCCGAGCGCGTCCGCCCCGATGGCGGGCACCCGCTCGTTCGCGGCGCCGGGGGCGAGGAACCGGCAGCCGAGCGCGTGCAGATAGTCGTACACGCCCAGCAGCACCGCCCGCGGTCGATTGCCGGTCAGGGTGCCGCCGGCGGGCGTCGTCTCCACGCGCCAGGCGTCGGGGGCCGCATCGGGCGCGCCCGCCTCGCACACCAGCGCAAAGACGGCGTCGCCCGCGGGCAGCATGCGCGCCAGATAGCGCCGCAGCTCCGCGGCGGCAAAGCGGACGGCGGGGGCCGCGCCCGGCGCGGCGGTGACTTGGATGCTCATAGACCGTCCCCCAAAAACAGGGTGTTTCGCGGCTGGAGGATCGCACAAAACAGCCGGTGATTTGCAGGGGCCGCCTACAGGCGGCCCGAGAAACCTGCGTGGTATCGCAAGGTGTCCGGGCCGCATATATGCGGCCCCTACTGGGTGATCTTATTATGCCCCCGATGCGGGGAGGGGCGCTCAGCCGACGGCGGCGATGGCTTCCTCCATCACGTCAAAGAGCACGAAGTCGCCCACGTCCTCCTTGGCGTCGCCGGCCTCGATGTTGCCGGCGGCGAGCATATCGCTCTGCACGCCCTCATAGTAGGTCTTCATCTGGCCGCTCGCCAGATCCGCCTTGATGGAGGCGATGTCGAACCAGGTGGCGTCGCCCCACTGCAGGAGCTGCACATCCAGGTCGGTCTTGCACTGCTCGGCGACCCAGCCGGCCACTTCCTCGGCATGGTCGGGATCGGCGCCGTAGTCCATCGCCTTGTACAGCGCGCGGCTGAAGCGCACGAGCGTGTCGTGGTTCGCCTCGGCGTAGGCGGGCAGGCAGATGAAGCTGGACATGTTGGTGGAGCCATCCGAGAACTCGATCTCGAACGAGCCCTCCTTCTGCTGCAGGCACTGGGTGGTGTAGGGGTTCCAGGTGGCGGCGACGTCGATGTCACCGGAGAGCATGGCGGGCACGATGTAGCCGGGCTCCAGGTTGAACAGCTGCACGTCGTCCTCGGTCAGGCCGGCGGCGGTCAGCGCGCCGCGCATGGTGCTCTCGGAGGAGGAGCCGGCGCTGTAGCCGATCTTCTTGCCCTTGAGGTCGTTGACGCTCTGGATGCCGGATTCGGCGGTGACGACGAGCTTGTCCTCGGTGTGCACCGAGCTCGGGGCGAAGATCATCGCGCTGCCCAGGATGCACAGGCGGTGCGCGCCCTTGCCGATGTAGGCCAGGTCGATGGAGCCGCCCTCCATGGCGGCGATCTCGGCGGCGCCGTCACCGAACTCGGTCAGGTTGACGGTGATGCCCTCCTCCTCGAAGTAGCCGCCCCGGATGCCGGTGATGACGGCCCACAGCGAGGCGTAGTTGGGCATGTAGCCGAAGTTGATGGTGAGGGGCTCGGGGGCGGGCTCGGACGGTTCCGCCGGCTCCGTGGGCTCCGCGGGGGTGCTGGCGGCCGGCTCACTGGCCGGGGGCGTGGGTGTGCTGGTGGCCGTGCCGCCGCAGGCGGCGAGGGTCAGCAGCATGCTCAGCGCGAGCAGCGTGGCGAGTAGCTTTTTCATTGTTTTCCTCCTGAATGTGTTCTGCGATGTATTTTTGTGCCGGAACGGTTCCGGCCAACGCCGTTGTGTTACTTGCGCACCTCGAGGTACTCCTGATAGACCTCGTTCCAGACCTCGGCCTTGAGCTTCATAAACGTGGGGTCGCTCTTGGTGCCCTGGTCACGCGGGTAGGGGATGTCGACATCGACGATGCGCTTGATGCGCCCCGGGCGCGCGCTCATGATGACGACGCGCTGCGCCAGCAGGATGGCCTCGTCCACATCGTGGGTGATGAAGAAGCAGGTCTTCTTCTCCTCCTCCCAGGTCTTGAGCAGCTCGGTCTGCAGCTGGGCGCGGGTCTGGGCGTCCAGCGCGCCGAACGGCTCGTCCATCAACAGGACCTCGGGGTTGTTGGCGTAGGCGCGCGCGATGGCCACGCGCTGCTTCATGCCGCCGGACAGCTCCTTCGGGAAAGAATTCTCGAACTCCTCGAGCCCGACCATCTTGATGTACTTTTTGGCGATGGCCATGCACTCTTCCTTGGGCAGGCGCTTCATCATCGGGCCGAACATGACGTTCTGCAAGACCGTCTGCCACGGGAACAGCGCGTACTGCTGGAACACCACGCCGCGCTCGATGCCGGTGCCGTGGATGGGCTTGCCGTCGAGATAGCAGGTGCCGCTGGTGGCCTCGTGCAGGCCGGCCAGGATGTTGAGCAGCGTCGATTTGCCGCAGCCGGAGGGGCCGACGACGCAGACGAACTCGTTTTCCATGATGTCGAGACTGACGCCGTTGAGGGCGACGGTCGTGCCGTGATCCCCCTTATACTCCTTCACGACGTTCTCGATGTGGAGCTTTACTGCTCTTCTCTCTTCTCCTGCCACGATGTCAGCCTCCTTTCAATAAAATCGACGAGCATGTTCAGCAGCAGGCCGATGATGCCCAGAATGATGATGTACAAAAGCATCCCGTCGGACTCAAACGTGCTGGACAGCGTGCGGATGCGCATGCCCAGGCCCGCCTGCGCGCCGGTGGACTCGGCGGCCAGCAGGGTGGTCAGCCCGGCGCCGAGGCCCAGCCGCACGGCCGTGATGATGAACGGCACCGTCGCCGGCAGCGTGATGCGGAAGAAGATGTCCATATCGTTGGCGCCCAGCACCCGCGCCGCCTTGATGAGCGTGACGTCGATGTTGCGGATGCCGCCGTAGATGGTGATGCACATCGTCATGAACGTGCAGATCCAGATCAGGATGATGGCGGGGGTCTTGCCGACGCCGACCATGATGACGATCAGCGGCGCGTAGGCGAGGGCCGGGATGTTGCGGATGAAGTTGATCCACGGCTCCAGGATCTTGCGCACCGGCAGATACCACGCCATCAAAAAGGCGACCGGGACGGCGGTCAAAAAGCCCAGCCCGAACCCGCTGGCCACACAGATCATCGAGCTGAGGAAGTCCGGCCACAGCGCCTTGCGCTGGAACGCCATCTTATCGATCGCCAGGAAGATCTTGTCCACAAACGGGAAGCTGCGCCCGGTGGTCTTGCCGATGGAAAGCAGGAACCACACCAGCATCGCTGCCAGGAAAGAGATCAGCAGCCAGACCTTGTCGCTGATCTGTACCGGTTTCTTCTTCTCCTTCACATTTCTCACGCTCTTTTCTGTTTGGTTTTTGATAAAGGGAAACGGTCTCCGCCCCTTTTGGGGCGGGAACCGACTGACAGGTTCAATATAGCATAATATCAACATAAAATCAAGTGCTTCGTCCATAAGTTTTGTCAAAATCATTTAACAAACAGAATCCTTTACTGCTTTAAAGCGACGGGCACGCAAAAAAACAGCGCTGCATCGCGATTCTTGGCGGGTTGCTAAACTTTTAACGATAAAACGGCAAAAGTTTACAGCTTCTCCTTTACAAATGACCGCCCGTCCGCTACAATAAAACCACAACGACGCATCCCCTGACCCCACAAACACAACGGAGGAAAGCCATGGAACTGTACCAGATCTCTGCCGCCGGGCTGGGCGCCGGCAGCCGCATCCCCATCGTCAAGCTGGGGGATTCGGGCGAAGTATTCTATGAGCTGGCGCTCGAGATGCTGCATGCCATCGAGTCAAACAACGCCGCCGGGCGGCGCACCGTGTTCATCTGCCCCGTGGGGCCGGTGGGGCAGTACCCGGTCTTTGTTCGGCTGGTCAACGAGCGCCGGCTCGACCTGCATGACTGCTGGTTCTTCAACATGGACGAGTATCTGGACGAGGCCGGCCACTGCCTGCCCGAGAGCCACCCGCTCTCGTTCCGCGGCTTCATGGCGAAGAACGTCTATGCCCGCATCGACCCGGCGCTGCTCATGCGGCCGGAGCAGCGCATCTTCCCCGACCCTGCCGACCCCGCCGCCTGTGACCGCCGTCTGGAGGCCCTCGGCGGGGCGGACATCGCGTTCGGCGGCATCGGCATCAACGGGCATCTCGCGTTCAACGAGGCGCGGGAGGATCTGACGCCGGAGCAGTTCGCGGCGCTGGGCACGCGCACGCTCGCCCTTGGCCCCGAGACCCGCACGGCCAACGCCATCGGCGACCGCGGCGGCGCCATCGACGCCATGCCCACCCACGCCGTGACCATCGGCATGAAGCAGATCCTTGCCGCCAAAAAGGTGCGGCTGGGCGTTTTCCGGGATTGGCACCGCGCCGTCGTGCGGCAGGCCGCCTACGGGCCGGTGACGGCGCATTTCCCGGCGAGCCTGCTGCAAAACCACCCCGACGCCCGCATCTACGCGAACGCGACGGCGGCGGCGCAGCCGTTTTGAGGGGCGCGGCATGAGGGACTTGTATTTTACCGGCGGGCGCATCCTTGCGGGCGGGCGCGCGCGCCCCGGCAGCGTGCTCGTGCAAAACGGCAGGGTCGCCGCGCTGGACGTCCCCGCGCCCGCGGGGTGTGCGGTCGTCGACCTTGGGGGCGGCCTGCTGGCGCCGGGCTTTCTGGACATCCACACCCACGGGGGCGGCGGCACCGATGTGAACGCCGCCGATGCCGCCGGCTTTGCCGACATCGGGCGCTTTTTCGCCGCCCACGGCACCACCGGCTGGCTGTGCAGCATCCTTACCGACAGCGAGGAGCGCACGCTGTACAGCATCGGGCAGGCAAGGGCCGCGATGGCAGCGCCCGTCACCGGCGCGCGCCTGCTGGGCATCCACCTGGAGGGGCCGTTCCTCGCCCCGGAATACAAGGGCGCGATGCCCGGGCAGCTTTTGCGCACCGGCGACGCGGCGCTCTTCCGCCGCTATCAGGCGGCTGCCGGCGGCGCCGTGCGCTATATGACCGTCGCGCCGGAGGTGGCGGGCGTGCCGGAGATGATCCGCGAGCTCGCCGGCGAGGTGGTCATCGCCATCGGGCATTCCGGCGCCGACTACGAGACCGCCATCCGCGCCATCGACGCGGGCGCCAGGGCGGCCACCCATACCTTCAACGCGATGGGGCTGTTCCACCAGCACCGCCCGGCCATCATGGGCGCCGTGCTCGAGCGCCCGGTCTTCTGCGAGGCCATCTGTGACGGCCGCCACCTGCACCCCGGCACCGTGCGCATGCTGCTGGCCTGCAAGGGGTGGGACAGGGTCGTGGCCGTGACCGATTCCATCCAGGCGGCGGGCCTGCCGGACGGGCGGTACAGGCTGGGCGTCAACGACGTCGTCGTCCATGACGGCGACGCCACGCTCGCCGGGAGCGGCGTGCGCGCCGGCTCCACGCTGACCGCCGACCAGGCGCTGCGCAACCTCGTCCGCTTTACCGGCCAGCCGCCCGAGACCGTGCTGCCGCTGCTGACCGAAAACCCGGCCCGCCTGCTGGGCCTTGCCGAAAAGGGGCGCATCGCGCCCGGCTGCGACGCCGATCTCGTCCTGCTCGACGACGCCCTGCGGGTCAGGGCGACCTGGGTGGGCGGGGCGAAGGTCTATCCGGCCTGAACACCGCCGCCGTTTTGGGAAGTAAGGGGAAGCCATGACGATCTTCCAATCGCTGCTGTTTTTCGCCGTCAGCTTTGCGGCATCGGTGGCCGGGGCCATCTGCGGCATCGGCGGCGGGGTCATCATCAAGCCGGTGCTGGATGTGTTCGGCTGGGCCGGCGTGTCCACCATCAGCTTTCTCTCCGGCTGCACGGTGCTTTCGATGAGCTGCTATTCCGTGGCGAGATCCATGCTGGCGGGCGAAAAGGCCGTGGATCTGCGCACCGGCACCCCGCTGGCGCTGGGCGCGGCGTTGGGCGGCGTGCTGGGCAAGCAGCTGTTTGCCGCCATCCGCGCGGCTGCCCCGGAGCCGGAGATGGTCGGCGGCGCACAGGCCGGCTGCCTTGCCGTCATCACGCTGTATACCCTCGTCGTCACGATGCAGAAGCGGCACCTGAAAACAAAGCGCCTGCAAAGCCTGCCCGCCTGCCTTGCCATCGGTGTGGCGCTGGGCATCATGTCCAGCTTTCTGGGCATCGGCGGGGGGCCGATCAACCTGGTGGTGCTGTTCTATTTCTTCAGCATGGACACCAAGACCGCCGCCGCCAACAGCCTGTACATCATCCTGTTCAGCCAGATCACCAGCCTGCTCTCCACCCTCGTCACCCGCACGGTGCCGCCCTTTACCTGGCACACCCTGCTGCTGATGGTGCTGGGCGGCATCGGCGGCGGTTTTGTGGGCCGCGCGGTCAACCGCCGCATGGACGAGCGGGCGGTGGACAAGCTGTTCATGGCGCTGATGGGCGTCATCATCGCGATCAGCGTGTACAACACGATGAAGTATCTGTAGGCATCGGCCCCGCCCCGGAAAGCACAAACCGCCATTTTGGATTTTTGCAAGGCGCCCGCAGCGTGTCAAAAAAGAGCCCACTAAATCCCGGCGGGGTCAGGGGACCCCGCCCTACGGTCTCAAATCTATTGCATCTTCGTTGCAAACGTAGGGCGGCCTGCCCTCAGGCCGCCGCAGGGAGATGCTTGCTTATGGTTTTTCGACGGTCTGAGGCGCCCGTAGCGTGTCGAGTTTCTCGACACGCTGCGGGCGCTTGCCGCTATCCGGCCAGCAGCCCCAGCGCCAGACCGCCCGCGCCGCACAGGCTGATGACGAGGATGGGGCTCCACCTGCGCCGGCGCAAAATGCCAAACGCCGCCGCGAACAGCGCCACGCCCACCCACTGCACGTTTTGCGGCGCCATCGCCTGCCCGGCGAACACGACCTGCTTCAGGATGCCCAGCCCCGCCGCGGCGATCAGCGCCACGACCGCCGGGCGCAGCGCGCCCAGCACGCTCTGCAAAAGGGCCAGGCTCTTATAGCGGTAATAGACGAACGCCAGCAGGCTGACGATGAACAGCGAGGGCAGAATGCAGCCAAACGTCGCCACCACCGCGCCGGCGAAGCCCGCGATGCGGATGCCGACGAACGTGGCGGCGTTGACGGCGATGGGGCCCGGCGTCATCTCGGCGATGGTGATGAGGTCGGTGAATTCCCGCATCGTCAGCCAGGCGTGGCTTTCCACCACCTGCGCCTGGATCAGCGGCATCGCCGCGTAGCCGCCGCCGACGGAGAACGCCCCCACCTGCACGAAGCTCCAAAACAGCTCGGGCAAAATGCTCATCCCCGCGCCCCCTTTCGGCGTTGCGGCAGCGCCGCCACCGCGCCGACGGCGGCCGCCGTGAGGAGGATGCAGATGACGTTGACCTTGCCGAAAAACGTGGCGGCGAACGCCCCCGCCATGATGAGCAGATGTACGGGCGAGCGCGCCTTGAGCTGCTTTTCGCCCAGGCCGCAGACGACATCGAGGATGACCGCCGCCACGCCGGCCTGCATGCCCTGCAGGACCAGCGCCACATAGCGGTTGGCCGCAAAGGCGGCATAGAAGAACGAAATGACCGTCAAAATGACCATCGGCGGCAGGATGGTGCCCAGCACCGCCACCGCGATGCCCGCCGGGCCGGCCACATGCCAGCCGACGAGGATGGCGGCGTTGACGGCGATGGCGCCGGGGCACGTCTGCGCGAGCGCGGTCAGGTCGAGCATCTCCGGCTCGTCGATCCAGTGCAGCTCGTCGACGAATTTGCGCTTCATCAGCGTGATGATGACAAAGCCGCCGCCGAACGTGAACGCGCTGATGTACAGCGTGCTCAAAAACAGTTCCAGCAGCGGCCTGCGGACGGGTCTTTCCATAGGCATGCGCCTCCTTTGGCTGCATTGTACCGGTTGCGTCGTGAAAAGTAAAATGCTATAATTTTATGGATATGATAGCAAAACGGATATGAAAGGGGGGCGATCTCCGTGACGGTGCGGCACATGAAGATCTTTATTGCCGTGTACCGGGCAGGCAGTGTGACCCGGGCAGCCGAGACGCTGTACATGACCCAGCCCGCCGTCACCCGTGCCATCCAGGAGCTGGAGCGGCACTATGGCACGCGCCTGTTCGACCGCATCAACCATCGCCTTTCCGTCACCGAGGCGGGGCGGCAGTTCTATGCCTATGCGCTGCACATCGTCGATTCCTTTGCGCAGCTGGAGCAGCGCCTGGGCAACTGGGACGAGGCGGGCGTGCTGTGCATCGGCGCCAGCGTGACGGTCGGCAATTTTCTGCTGCCGCAGGTGCTGGCGGCCTTCAAGGAGCGGCACGGCGAGCTGCGGGTCAGGGCAACGATCTCCAACGGGCAGACCCTGCAGGATGCATTGCTCGACAACCGGCTGGACTTTGCCGTGATCGAGGAAAGCGTCAGCCATGAGCATCTGTGCTGCGCGTGCATCGGCCATGACCGGCTGGTGCCGGTGCTGCCGCCCGACAGCCCATACCGGGACGGCGCGCCGCCGCTGGCGGCGTTGGCACAGCTGCCGCTGCTGCTGCGGGAGCCGGGCAGCGCCAGCCGCACGTTTTTGGAGCATGTGTTCGCCGCGCACGGCCTGCACGCCGCGCCGGTGCTCGAGAGCGTGAGCACGCAGGCGCTGGTGCAGGCGGTACACCGCGGGCTGGGGGTGTCGTTCCTGCCGCAGCGCCTGGTATCGCCCGGCATCGAGGGCGGTCTTGTGGCCACCTGCCGCGTGGCAGACGAGGACTTTGTGCGCGGCAATCATCTGGTCTGGCACCGGCACAAGTTTTTGACCGCCCCGGCCAAAGAGGCGATGGCCCTCTTCCGGGCCCTGGCGGCAAGGATGTGAGGCACAGCTTTTTGGCACGAAAAAAGCGGGCAGCCACCGAACAAGGCTCGATGACTGCCCGTTTTCCTTTGCGATAAAGGCCCTGCGGCCCGTCAGACATAGATCACGATGAGGCCGACGACCATGCCGATGAGGATGGCGAAGGCCGGCGTTTTGGAGCGCCACATGAGGAACGCCTCGGGGATGAGCTCGCCGAAGACGACATACAGCATCGCGCCCGCCGCGAAGGACATCGACAGGCACAGCGCCGACGGCCCCAGGCTGCCGACCGCGTAGCCGAGCAGCGCGCCGGCGATGGTGGGCGCGCCGCTGAGCGCCGTGACCAGCACCGCGCGGGTGCGCGGCACGCCGGCGGAGATCAGCGGCACCGCGACCGCCATGCCCTCGGGGATGTTGTGCAGCCCGATGACGATGGCCATCACGAGCCCGGCGCGATCCATCACGTTCACGGCCCCGGTATACGACACGCCGATGACCATGCCCTCCGGCAGGTTGTGCAGCGCGATGGCGCAGGCCATGATGACCCCGGCCACGAACATCTCCTGCCGGTCACCGGTCTGGCGGTGGTGGCTGTAATGGTCGCTGTGGATGAGCTCGCCGAGGTCGTCGGCGGTGGCGGGGTGCTGCGCGTCGACGTGGGCGATGTCCTTGTTGGTGTTGTCGTCGATGAGGCGGTTGAGCACGAAGACCGTCAGATACCCCAAAAACAGGCCCGCGATGGTCAGCACGAGGAACTCCCGCCGGCCCGTGCCGCCGGCGTCCAGCGCGCCGGTGATGAGGTCAAAGCAGACGATGGACAGCATCACGCCGCCCGCAAAGCTCAAAAACAGGCTGACGACGCGGGAGGAATCCCGCTTGGCCAGGCTGCCCACCAGCCCGCCCAGGCCGGTGCCCAGCACGCCCGAGATGAACGTGACGATGATGATCCATACAAATACCGGCATACTACCCCTCATCCCGCTGTTTTTTGGCGCCGCGGCGTCATTTCTGTTTCGGCGGCTCGCCGCCCTCGCCGTCGGTCTTTTCGACCTTGATCTCCCAGTGGATGAGGAACGTCAGCGCGGCGCGCAGCGCGATGATGGCCGCCACGGTGACGATCTCGCTGAGCTGGCGCACGATGACGGTGCGCAGGATCTCGCTGCCGAGCTTGAACTCCAGCCCCAGCGCCATG
>CANRBN010000017.1 GCA_947628865.1 uncultured Gemmiger sp. | reverse complement strand
GGCGCGCCCTGCTCCACGATGGCCTTGGCATAGTCGGCACAGCCGGCATAGCCGCAGCCGCCGCAGTTGGCGCCGGCCAGACAGTCGGTGATCTGGGCGATGCGGGGATCCTCATACACGGCCATGAACTTGGAGGCCAGCACCAGGATGGCGCCGCCCGCCAGGCCCAGGAGCATCAGCATCAAAACGGCCAATACAATAGGATTCATAGTCATTTACCCCCTTATACCAGCGCGCCGACGATGTTTTCGACCAGGCCGCCGAAGCCCATGAAGCTCAGGCTCACGATGGCCGCCGCCACGAGCGTCAGGGGCAGGCCCTTAAAGCTCTCGGGCGGGTTGGCGGCCTCCACGCGGGAGCGCACGCCGCAGAACAGGATCATCGCCACCATAAAGCCCACGCCGGCGCCCACCGAGCAGACCAGCGCCTCGGCATACGCCAGGCCAAAGCCGCTCTCGGCGATGACGGGGGTGTAGTCCTGCGTGGCCAGGATGGTCACGCCCAGCACGCAGCAGTTGGTGGTGATCAGCGGCAGGTACACGCCCAGGCTGCTGTACAGCGCCGGAACGTATTTTTTCAGCGTGATCTCGACCAGCTGCACGAGCACCGCGATGACCAGGATGAACACGATGGTCTGCATGTAGCCCATATCGTTGGCGTCCAGCAAAAAGATCTGGATGGGGAACGTGACCGCCGTCGCCATCAGCATGACGAAGATGACGGCCGCGCCCATGCCGATGCTGGAATCCATCTTTTTGGACACGCCCAAAAACGGGCAGATGCCCAAAAACTGCACGAGGACGTAGTTGTTGACGAGGATCATGTTGAAGAAGATGATCGCAAAGGTCGCAAGGCTGCTCATTTGCCGGCACCCCCTTCCGCCGCTTCGGCTTTCGCCGCGTCAAGCTCCTCCAGCATCACGTCGCCGCAGGTCTTGCGCTCGATGGGCTTGTTGAGCTTGCGCTCCAGCCAGATGCAGCCGGCCATCAGGCAGCCGAACACGAAGAACCCGCCCGGGGCGGAGTTCATGATGGTCATGCGGTCGATGCTCTCGGGGAGGATGGTGATGCCCAGCAGGCTGCCGCCGCCGATGAGCTCGCGGATGCCGCCCATCAGCGCCATGGTCAGGATGTAGCCCACGCCCATGCCGAGCCCGTCCAGCGCCGAATCGACGACGGTGTTCTTGCAGGCGAACATCTCGGCCCGGCCCAGGATGATGCAGTTGACGACGATGAGCGCGATGAACACGCCCAGCGTCTTGTACAAGTCCTGCATGTACGCCTGCATGACCATCTGCACCACCGTCACGAAGCTGGCGATGATGACGATGTAGCACGGCAGATGCACCTTGGCGGGGATGACCTTGCGCAGCGCCGAGATGAAGATATTGGAGCCGACGAGCACAAAGGTCATCGCGAAGCCCATGCCCACGGCGCCCGAGAGCGTGGTGGTCACGGCCAGCGCCGAGCAGCAGCCCAGCACCAGGCGCAGCACAGGGTTCTCACGGATGATGCCGGCGGTAAAGATCTTCCACTTGCTCTGTTTTTCCGCCATGTTACGCCGCCCCCTTCAGTTCAGTGTTGTAGCAGTCCACCGCGGCGTCCAGCGCCGTGAAGACCGCGGTCGAGGAATAGGTCGCCCCGGCGTAGGTATCCACCGGCGTGCCGGCCGCGATGTCGCCGCTGTAGCCGATGAACCCGGCCTCAAAGCTGTCGTCCCCCACATGGGAGCCGATGCCCGGCGTCTGGGTCGAGGCGTCGATGGAGAGCGCGGCGATGGCGCCGCCCTCGTCGAAGCTGACGTAGATGGTGACCATCTCGCCCTGATACCCGGCGGCGGCGGCCTTCACGGCGCACACGCCCTCCGGCGTCGCCACGGCGCCCTCGATGCCGTCGGTGGCAAGGGCGTCATACTCGGTCAGGGAGACGGGGTCGGTGCCCTCGGGCAGCACGGCCAGATAGCTCGAAAGCGTGGCCGCCTTCTCGTTGGCCTCGATGACCGGCGCGGTCACGCTGTTGAGCGCGGCCAGCAGCGCGCTGCACACAAGGCAGATGGCGACGAGCACCACAACGGGGAAAACGAGCTCTTTAAAGGTGCTTTGCTTCTCGGTGGTTTCCATTATCGGGCACCTCCTTGCGCGGCGGCGGGCTCTTTTTCAGCCGCGGCCTTTTTCGCCTTTTGGGGCTTGCGCCAGCCCAGCGGTGTCTGGTGCACATACTGGTTGAGCAGGCAGGTGATGATGTTGCCCAGCAGGATGGCGAAGCTCATGCCCTCGTTCATGCCGCCGAAGTGGCGGATGAGCACGGTCACGAGCCCGATGAACACGCCGTAGATGAGCTTGCCCTTGGCGGTCAGCGGGCTGGTCACATAGTCGGTGGCCATGAACACGGCGCCGAACAGCAGCCCGCCCGAGCACAGCTCCACGAGCGCGACGTGCAGGCTGCCGGTGATGAGCAGCGTGAACACGAACGCCGAGCCCAGGATGGAGCAGGGGATCCACGCGTCGATGACGCCGGCATACAGCAGGATGGCCAGCCCGGCCAGGCAGGCCAGGGCGCAGGTCTCGCCCAGCATGCCGCCGTGGACGCCCAAAAACACATCCAGCAGGCTCACGGCGCTGCGGTCAACGCTGGCGGCCAGCGGCGTGGCGCCGGCCAGCGCGTCGGACGCGGCGGCGGGGTACACATAGGCGGTCATGCGCGGCGCAAAGCCCAAAAACAGCACGATGCGCCCGACCAGCGCGGGGTTCGCGAAGTTGAAGCCGATGCCGCCCCACAGCTGCTTGGTGATGATGATGGCCACAAAGGCGCCGATCACGGCGATCCACAGCGGCATGCCGACCGGCATGTTCATCGCCAGGATCACGCCCGTCACGCAGGCGGAAAGGTCGCCCACCGGGATGGGCTTTTTGAGCAGCAGGCACCACAGATACTCAAACGCCACGCAGGCGAACACCGTCACGGCGATGAGCAGCAGCGCCCGCCAGCCGAACAGGATGGTCGCGGCCACCGCGCAGGGGGCAAGCGCCGCCAGCACCCAGCCCATCAGGCCGGCGGTGGTGGTATTGTCCCGTATATGGGGCGAGGCCGTTACCAGCAAACGATCGTCCATCGCTTATTTGCCCCCTTTCCGAGCTTCGGCCAGGTACCAGGCCTTGGCCAGCGCCATGTTCTGCGAGACCAAGCGCTTGGCCGGGCAGACGTAGGTGCAGCTGCCGCAGGCCACGCACAGATCGACGCAGCGCGCCTTGAGGCCGTCAAAGTCTTTGTTGTTGAAGCACTCCACGATGTTCACGGGCTCCAGCCCCATCGGGCAGCCCTTGATGCAGCGCCCGCAGCGGATGCAGGGGCTGGGCTCGGGCAGCACGGCCTTCTCGCGGCTGAACAGCAAAAGGCCGTTGTTCTGCTTGAGCACGGGGAAATCGGCGCTCGGCGCGGCGCCGCCCATCATCGGCCCGCCGAAGATGATCTTGCCCAGGCTCACGCCTTCCCTGATGCCGCCGCACGCCGCGATGACGTCGGCGTACATCGTGCCGATGGGCACCTCGATGTTCTGCGGCTTCGCGATGGCGTCGCCCTCCACGGTCAGGCGCTTCGCGACCAGCGGCATGCCGGTCTTCAAGTACTTGCCCAGCGTCGAAACGCTCGTCACGTTCATCACGATGCAGCCGGCGTCGGCGGGCAGGCCGGGCTTGCCGGCGTCGTTGAACTGCGGCACCTCGCGCCCGGTGCAGCTCTCGATCAGCGTTTTTTCAGCGCCCTGCGGGTAGCGCATGGGCAGCGGCTTGACCGTCACGCCCGGCATGTCGCGCGTCAGCGAGCACATCAGATCGATGCATTCCGGCTTGTTGCGCTCGATGCCGATGATGCAGGTGGGGATCTCGCAGTACTTCATCACCGCCTCGATGCCGGCGATGATGGTATCGCTGCATTCCAGCATCTCGCGCGCGTCGGTGGTCAGGTACGGCTCGCACTCGGCGCCGTTGATGAGCAGCGTGTCGACCTTGGCCGACAGCTTGACATGCGTCGGGAAGCCGGCGCCGCCCACGCCCACGAGCCCGCAGGCCTGGATGGCGGCCAGCAGGCCGGCCTTGTCGGTCACGGTCGGCGGCACGCAGGCGGGGTCGGGCGTTTGGGCGCCGTCCGCCTCGATGCGCACGGCCTTGGCCATCACGCCGTGCACCATGCGCACGTCCTCGATGGCCTTGACCGTGCCGGACACGCTCGCGTGGATGTTGGCGCTGACGAACCCGCCTGCCTTGCCGATGAGCGTGCCGACCTTGACGCTGTCCCCCTTTTGGACGCAGGGCTCCGCCGGCGCGCCGATGTGCATCTGCAAGGGGATCAGTACCTCCTTAGGCACGGGCATCTGCACGGTCTGCATGCCCGCGGTACCTTTCTCATGCGGCACAGCGGCCCCTGCAGCGGAGCGCTTCAGGGTCTTGAACATGGATGAAGATTCCCCCAATCTAGCCGGTTTGGGGCAAAAAATCCCCAAATGGCCTAATACTAACTTTATTATTTTAAATGTTTTTGTGCGAGATGTCAATAGAACCCGGCCTGCAATTTGCCGCATTTGCGCGGCAGACCGCGGCGCCGCCGGCAAAGCCGAACCCCTCTTTTGCAGCGTGTCGAGCTTCTCGACACGCTGAGCGCCCGCAGGCTTTGCCTGCGGGCGCCGCAGACCGTCGAAAAACCATAAGCAAGCATCTCCCTGCGGCGGCCTGAGGGCAGGCCGCCCTACGTTTGCAACGAAGATGCAATAGATTTGAGACCGTAGGGCGGGGTCCCCTGACCCCGCCGGGATTTAGTGGGCTCTTTTTTGACACGCTGAGCGCCCGGCGGCCTGTTGCCGCCGGGCGCTTTGTCCGTTGTGTTCGCGGGCCGCATGGCCCCTGCCTGCCCGGCCTGCCCCCAACGCCCCGCCGATACGCCCTGCGGGCTTGTCCGCTCAGGTATCGGAATCCAGCTTGAGCACCGCCGTGAACGCCTCGCTCGGCAGGTTCACGCTGCCCAGCTGGCGCATCTTCTTTTTGCCGGCCTTCTGCTTTTCCAGCAGCTTTTTCTTGCGCGTGATGTCGCCGCCGTAGCACTTGGCCAGCACGTCCTTGCGCAGCGCCTTGACCGTCTCGCGCGCGATGATCTTGCCGCCCACCGCCGCCTGCACCGGGATCTCGAACAGCGCGCGGGGGATGTTCTCCTTGAGCTTCTCGCAGATGCGCCGGCCCTTGGCATAGGCGTTGTCGCGGAATACGATCATCGAAAGCGCGTCCACCATCTCGCCGTTGAGCAGGAAATCCAGCCGGATCAGGTCGCTCTCGTGCCAGTCCTCCCACTCGTAGTCATAGCTGGCGTAGCCGCGGCTGCGGCTTTTGATGGCGTCGAAAAAGTCATACACGATCTCGCCCAGCGGCAGCTTGTAGTGCAGGTCGACGCGCACGGCGTCCATATACTCCATACCCACCAGCACGCCGCGCTTTTGCTGGCACAGGTCCATCAGCGGGCCAACATAGTCGTTGGGGGTGTAGATGTGCGCGTTGACGAACGGCTCCTCCTGTTTGGCGATGCGCGCCGGGTCGGGGTAGGCCGAGGGGTTGTCGATGACGGTCACGGTGCCGTCGGTCAGCGTCAGGCGGTACTGTACGCCGGGGGTCGTCGTGATAAGATCGAGGTCGAACTCCCGCTCCAGCCGCTCGGTGATGATCTCCATGTGCAAAAGCCCCAAAAACCCGCAACGGAACCCAAAGCCCAGCGCGGCGCTCGTCTCGGCCTCAAAGCTCAAGGAGGCATCGTTGAGCTGCAATTTTTCCAGCGCGTCCTTCAGGTCGGGGTAGTCGGCGCCGTCGGCGGGGTAGATGCCGCAGAACACCATCGGCGTCACGGTGCGGAAGCCCGGCAGCGCCTCGCCGGCAGGGGCGTCGGCCAGCGTCACGGTATCGCCCACGCGGGTGTCCCGCACCGTCTTGATGCTGGCGGTCAGGTAGCCCACCTCGCCGGCCTCCAGCGTTCCGCAGGGGGACAGGCTCGTCGCGCCCATGTGCCCCACCTCGACGAGCTGGAACTGCGCGCCGGTGCTCATCAGGCGGATGGTGTCCCCGGCTTTGACGGTGCCGTCCATCACCCGCACATAGACGATGACGCCCTTGTAGCTGTCATAGACCGAATCAAAGATCAGCGCCTTGAGCGGCGCGGCGGCGTCGCCCCCGGGGGCGGGGATGTCCCGCACCACGCGCTCCAGCACCTCTTTTACGTTGGTGCCCAGCTTGGCGCTCACGCGCGGGGCGTCCGTGCAGGGCAGGCCGATGACCTCCTCCACCTCTTTGGCCACGGCGTCGGGGTCGGCGCTGACCAGGTCGATCTTGTTGAGGATGGGCACCACCTCCAGGTCGTGGTCCAGCGCCATGTAGCAGTTGGCCAGCGTCTGCGCCTCCACGCCCTGGCTGGCGTCCACCACCAGCACCGCGCCCTCGCAGGCGGCCAGGCTGCGGCTGACCTCGTAGGCAAAGTCGACGTGGCCGGGCGTGTCGATGAGGTTGAGGTCGTAATCCCGCCCGTCATCGGCATGGTAGCGCATCGTCACGGCGCGCGCCTTGATGGTGATGCCGCGCTCGCGCTCCAGCTCCATGTCGTCGAGGATCTGGTCGCTCATCGTGCGCCTGTCCACGCTGTCGGTCAATTCCAGCATGCGGTCGGACAGCGTCGATTTGCCGTGGTCGATGTGGGCGATGATGCAAAAATTCCGGATGTTGTCGCGCGCCATCAGGCTTCCTCCAGATAATTTACGATTTGTATGATCTTTCCGTTTTGTATCGTAACGCGCGGCACGCGCCGGGCCACGCCGCACACCACCTCATACGGGATGGTGCCGGCCTTTTCGGCCACGGTATCGGCGGTGTCGGCGCCGATGGCGGCGTTTTCGGGGCCGAACACCGTCACCTCGTCGCCCATCGCCGCGCCGGGGATATCGGTCACGTCCACGATGGTCTGATCCATGCACACGCGGCCCAGCACGGGGGCCGGGCTGCCGCGCAGCGCCATCACGCCGCCCCCGAGGCTGCCGGACAAAAGCCGCGGGTAGCCGTCGGCGTAGCCCACCGTCACGGTGGCCACGCGGCGGGGGGCGCCCGCCGTGTTCGTGTACGTCCGGCCATAGCTCACGCTCTCGCCGGGGGCGAGCGCCTTGACCTGCTCCACCACGGCCTTCAGCGTCATCGCCGGGCGCAGGCCGGGGCAGGGGACATCCGCGCTCGGCGCGAGCCCGTACAGCACGATGCCGGCGCGCACCCAGCCCATCTCCCGCACGGCGTCGGGGTACAGGTACAGCGCGGCGCTGTTGGCACAGTGCGCGGTGCCAACATCGCGCCCGGCGGCCCGCAGGGCGGCTACGGTCTTTTGAAACAGCGCCAGCTGCGCGCGCGTATAGGCGATATCGTCCGGCGCGGCGCTGTCAGCCGCGGCGAAATGCTGGAAAATGCCGGTGACCCGCAGCCCCGGCAGGTCATAGCAGGCGTCCAGCTGCGCCAGCGCGGCGTCGAACCCGCCGCGCGCGCCAAAGCCGATGCGCCCCATGCCGGTATCGACCTTTAAATGCACCGGCACCGTCACCCCCGCCGCCGCGGCTGCGGCCGAGAGCGCCGCGGCATATTCCGGGCTGTAGACGGCGGTGGTCACGTCGTTCTGCGCCAGCGCCGCGGCAAGGGCCGGGTCGGCACGGCCCAGGACCAGCACCGGCTGCGTGATGCCGGCGCGCCGCAGGCGCAGCGCCTCGGTCAGGCAGCTCACGGCGAACGCCGCCGCCCCCGCCCCGGCCAGCGCGCGCGCGGCAGCGGCGTCCCCGTGGCCGTAGGCGTCCGCCTTGACCACGGCGCACACCGGCCTGCCGGCGCGGCGCTGCACGCATTGCAGATTGGAACGCAGGGCGTCGAGGTCGATCTCCGCCCAGCAGTGTTTTTCAAAAAAAGGCTCTGCCATTCCACAGCCTCCAGAACGCATTTACAGTATTATAGCATACTCGGCACGCATTTGCCACAGGCCAAAACCAAAAATAGAAAGAGAGATATCGAGAGTTATCAAGAGAAAACAGGAGGAATCAAGAGCGATACGGGAATTTTTCAAAATTCCCCTTGACGCGGCTTTTTGCCTTTGCTATAATCACACTTGCGCATCAGCGCGCGGCGCCCTGCGGGCCTGCCGCGCTTGCCATACCGCCCGCCGCTTGTACGGGGCGGGCGCGCCAAACCGACAGGAGGAATATGAATCATGAGCACAACTCTCGCCAAGCCTGCCGAGATGACGGATCGCAAGTGGTACGTTATCGACGCTGCGGGCAAACCGATGGGCCGCGTCGCCGCCAAAGCCGCCGTCATCCTGCGCGGCAAGGACAAGGTCACGTTCACCCCCAATGTTGACTGCGGCGACCACGTCATCATCGTCAACTGCGACCAGGCCGTGCTGACGGGCCGCAAGCTGGAAAAGAAGTTCCACTACACCCATTCCGGCTACATCGGCGGCCTCAAGGCCACCCAGTACAGCAAGCTGATGGAAGAAAACAGTGACAAGGCCATGACGCTGGCCGTCAAGGGCATGGTGCCCAGCAATACGCTCGGCGCCAAAGCGCTGACCCGCCTGCACTGCTACAAGGGCGCCGACCATAAGCACGCCGCCCAGAAACCCGAAGCCGTCGCGCTTTGATCACAGGAGGGAATAAAATATGTACGAGACAAGCGCCTTTTTCTATGGCACCGGCCGCCGCAAGCAGTCTGTGGCCCGCGTGCGCGCGTACAACGGCACCGGCAAGATCACCATCAATGGCCGCGATATCGACGATTATTTCGGCCTTGAGACCCTCAAGCTCATCATCCGCAGCCCGCTGGTGCTCACCGGCACCGAGGGCAAGTTCGACATCGTCGTCAACGTCGTCGGCGGCGGCAGCTCCGGCCAGGCCGGCGCCATCCGCCACGGCCTGTCCCGCGCCCTGCTCGAGTATGACCCCGAGCTGCGCCCCACGCTCAAGAAGGCCGGCTTCCTCACCCGCGATCCGCGCATGAAGGAGCGCAAGAAGTACGGCCTCAAGGCCGCCCGTCGCGCGCCGCAGTTCTCCAAGCGTTAAGGTTTTGTGCCGTTTTGGTGCCGGCCCGGGAGGGCCGGCACTTCGGTGTGTCGCGGGCTTTGGCACAGCGGGAACGTACAGACAAAAGGGCACAGCAGGAACGTACAGACAAAAGGAATGTGTATGCTCTCAGTCAAAATGCGGGAACATCTCCGCCGCCGCGCGGAGGTATACGGGGTCAAGCTCGGCGTGCTCGCGGGCATCCTGCTGGCGCTCTGCGGCGCGGTCGGCTGGACGGCGCGCGGCACCCGGGTCGTGGAGATCTCGGACAATGAGGGCGCTTTCGGGCGGGCCATCCTGAGCGCCGCCGACGTGCAGGACATCTGGACGCGCACCGGCGTCGCGCCGCCCGGCGAATACGACGAGCTGTCCGCCGAGACCACCCCGCAGGGCGAGAGCTACCGCATCCTGCGCGCCTATCCCGTCACCGTCACCGCCGACGGCGCCACGACGGAAAAGATGATCACCGGCGGCACGGTGGACGAGCTGCTCGCGCAGATGGGCATCACCTACGATGCCGACGACGAGCTCACCCCCGCCGGCACCGAGCCGACCGCCAAGGGCACCGCCGTCACGCTGCGCCGCATCGAGTACCGGGAATATACGCAGGAGGAGACCATCCCCGTCGAGACGGAATATCTCGATACCAGCATCTATTTCCGCCGCCGCTTTCAGGGCATCACGCGGCAGGTGCGCACCGGCCATGACGGCAAGGACAGCGTCACCTACCGCGAGCGCTATGTCGACGGCGAGCTGGAATCCACCGCCGAGATCGCGCGCGAAACGCTGGAGCCGATGCTCACCACCGTGATCAAGCGGTATCAGAGCGGCGCGCCGGTCAGCCACTTCGTGGGGCCCGAGATCGTCAACGGCAGCCCGGCGGAGGGCATCGCGGCGGTGTATTCGAACTGCCGCGCCACCGGGTACAGCGCCGGGTTCGGCGTGTGGGGGGCCAGCGGGCGGCGCCTGACCTACGGCACGGTGGCCATCGACCCGAACATCATCCCCTACGGAAGCCTCATGTACATCCGCGCCCACAGCGGGGAGAATTTCGTGTACGGGTACGCCTATGCCGCCGACACCGGCATCGCCATGATGGATGGCCGCGCCTTTGTCGATCTGTACTACGAGACCTACGACGAATCGGTGAAAAACGAGGTCGTCTACGTCGATATCTATGTGCTCGACAAGGCCACCGCGGCCCGGTACAAGGAACAGAACGACGCTCTGCTTGCCGCCGACCACACCGTCGGCATGTGAGCCCGGCGCGAAAAACAGAAAAAATGGCGGGCCGCCATGGCCCGCCCGATACCGAGGTGTTGCGCAGCTGGTAGCGCGCCTGCTTTGGGAGCAGGAGGCCGTGGGTTCGAGTCCCGCCACCTCGATGCGCGAGGCCCCCGGCTCAGGCCGGGGGCCTTGCACATCGCTAAGGTGGCGTGGACTCGAACAGGCCGACCCGCTGTAGGGCGGGGTGCCCTCACCCCGCCGCGGGGCGTCAGGGACGCCGCCCCCTACGGATTGCCGGATGCTCCGCAGGGGCCGCCCGCCGCGGATGAACGGCGCTGGTATGTCAACATTGCAACGTAGGGCGGGGTGCCCTCACCCCGCCGCGGGGCGTCGAGGACGCCGCCCCCTGCGGATTGCCGGATGCTCCGCAGGGGCCGCCCGCCGCGGATGAACGGCGCTGGTATGCCGATATTGCAACGTAGGGCGGGGTGCCCTCACCCCGCCGCGGGGCGTCGGGGCCGCCGCCCCCGACGGATTGCCGGATGCTCCGCAGGGGCCGCCTGCCGCGGATGAACGGCGTTGGTGTGCCGACATTGCAACGTAGGGAGGGGTGCCCTCACCCCGCCGCGGGGCGTCGGGGACGCCGCCCCCTACGGATTGCCGGATGCTCCGCAGGGGCCGCCCACCGCGGATGAACGGCGCTGGTATGCCGATATTGCAACGTAGGGCGGGGTGCCCTCACCCCGCCGCGGGACGTCGGGGACGCCGCCTGCGGCGATGACCGCGGATCCGCCGTCAGTGCCCGTTGGGCACGCTGCTCGTGCCCTGCTCCAGCAGGTAGGTGGCGATGAGATCCGCCACATGCAGCTTGACGGCCAGCGGATAGCGGTTGTAGGCATCGCTGGCGGCGTAGCTGCCGCCGCGCACGGCATCGTCAAAGCCGCCCATGTGCCAGCGGATCGCCACCGCCTCGGCGGTCTTGAGCCGCATGAAATGCTCGATCAGGTACACGCTCTTCTCGCCGTGGCCGTAGGGCAGCTGATCCTCCACCTGGTAAAAGGGGACTTTTTCCCACTGGCCGGTCTCGTCGTTCTTGACGTTGCGGGTCGATACCTTATAAAAATTCGCCTTGCAGATGTCATGCAGCAGCGCGCAGATGGCAAAGCTCTCGGCGTTTTCCTCCGCGGTGTAAAAGTGCTCGGTCATCGCGTTGTACACGTTGACGCTGTGCATCACAAGGCCGCCCGCGCAGGCGCCGTGGAACCGCGTCGAGGCCGGGGCGGTAAAAAAATCCGTCGTTTTCAGCCAGGCCAGCAGGCGGTCGGCGCCGGGGCGGGTGATGTTTTGGGTATAGATCTCCTCAAACTGGCGGCGATAGTCTTCCATTTACAGCTCCAGCTCCTCCAGGATGCCTTTCAGGTTTTTGAGTTCCTCGCCCGTCAGGCTGATGCCCTTGCCCATGCGGGAGCCGTCGGGCGACCAATCCCGGATATCGTACTTGGCGGGGTTGCCGTTCCAGCTGATCAGGTTCAGCTGCCGCTCCCAGCCGCGTGCGTTGGTGGAAAGCACCGCGATGCGCTGCTCGATGTCATAGGTGATGTCCGGCATAAGAAACGCTCCTTTTTATACGATTCGTTATAATAGACGGTTTGTATTATACAAATTGAATAATACAAATTGTAAAATACGGATGCCCTTTCGCGCCCCCATCATACCCCATCCGCGCGCAAATTGCAACCTCAACCGATGCGCACGGCCAGCACGGCCAGCCGGGCCCTGGTGCCGGGGGCCGTATCGCCGCAGGTGGAAAGCGTCAGCAGCTGGTCGCCGTACTGCGGCGTGACGCCGGTATCATACAGGGCCTGCGGCAGCAGCGCGTCCATCCAGGTCTGCCAGGCGGCGCGGTCGGCGGCGTCAAAGAAGGCGTAGTAGGGCAGCTCGTCGGCGCCCAGCTCGGTGCGCAGCACCGCCGCGACCCGCCAGGTGCCCGGCGCGTACAGCGTATCGAACGTAAAGGTGGGGTGCTCCGCGCAGAAATCCGCCTCGGCGTAGCGGTCGAGCGTGCCGAACATGCTGCCGCCGGCCATGTTGTGCCCGTAGAGGAGCCAGTTGGCGGTGGGCGTTTCGCCCTCGGCAAGGCCCAGGCGGCAGCGCCCGTCGATAAACAGCGTGCCGCCACCGGCGTACAGCCCGTCAAAGCCGCGGCGCAGGTAGGCGGTATTGTCGCCCGGCACCTGCACGACGGGATAGTCGATGTCGGTGCCGTCGACGCGCAGCCAGCCGACAAGGTCGGGGTTTTGCGCGTACAGCTCCCGGTACTGCGGCAGGATGTCCGCCTCGGTGCGCGGCACGGCGGTGGGGCGGGGCGCTGTGTCCGGCGCCGGCTCGGCGGCCAGGGGGTCTTTTGTCAGATCGGCGGTGGCGGGCACCACGGTGACCGGCGCGGGCGCCGCGCCGCTCACGGAAGGCGGGCCGGGGGGCGCCGGCTGCCCGCCCCGAAAGACCGTATCCCGCAAAAGCAGCGCGGCGGCCAGCCCCAGCAGCAGCACGCCGCCGGCGCGCAGCGCCAGCGCCCACCTGCGCTGACGGCGCCGCAGGCCCGTGCGCGCCGCGTAGGGCAGGGTGGCGGGGTCTCCCGCAAGGCGCTTGTAGCGCGGCTGCTTCGCCATACGGCCCTCCTTGCCTGCCAGCGGCAAAAAACGGTACAAAAAAGGCCCCGGCGGCGGGGCCATCGGTCACATCAGATGCGCCGCAGCAGCAACAGCCCGGCGGAGCAGATCAAGATCAGCCCGGCGGCGCCCACAAAGGCGGCCAGCGGGGCGGAGCCGGTCGGCGGCGTCGGCACCGGCGATGCGTCGGGCGAGGGCGCCGGCGTGCTGTCGGCCACGGTGCCGGTATTGGCGTAGGATTCCTGCACCGTGACCGGCGGCCTCGCGGTGCTCTGCGGCGCGGACGCGCTGTCGGCGCCGTCCGGCGCGGCGACCGGGCGCAGGCTGCACGCCGCGCACAGCAGCACCAGTGCCAGCGCCAGCATCGCGCAGAACAAACGCTTCACAAGAGCGCCCCCTTTCCCACCGCCGGCCAAACGCCGCGCGGCAGGGCAAAAAACACGGCGCACGGGCGTTGATTTACAGTCTATTGTAGCACAGGCGGGCGCGTTCGTCAAGACGCGGGCGCCGCCGCGCAAAAAAGGCGGCGGCCCCGTTTGCATGCCGCGGGCAAATGTGCTATAATGCCTATCAGGTATGGCGGTCCGCCGCGCGGGTTTAGTGTGCAGCGGCGCGCCGGACTTTATGTATGGCTTTGGAAAGGGGTCCGTGCCATGAAAGGCATCATCCTTGCGGGCGGCGCCGGAACGCGCCTCTATCCGCTGACGATGGTCACCTCCAAGCAGCTGCTGCCGGTCTATGACAAACCGATGATCTACTATCCGCTGTCCACGCTGATGCTGGCCGGCATCCAGGACATCCTCATCATCTCCACCCCGGAGGACACGCCGCGCTTTGCCGCGCTGCTCGGCGACGGCGGCCAGTTCGGCGTGCGGCTGCAATACACGGTGCAGCCCAGCCCGGACGGGCTCGCGCAGGCGTTTTTGCTGGGGCGGGATTTCATCGGCGATGACTGCTGCGCCATGGTGCTGGGGGACAATATCTTCTACGGCGCCGGGTTCAGCCACCGCCTGAAGGCCGCCGCCGAGGGCGCCGCGCAGGGCCGCGCCACCGTGTTCGGCTACTATGTCAACGACCCCGAGCGCTTCGGCGTCGTCGCCTTTGACAAGGCCGGCCACGCCACCTCCATCGAGGAAAAGCCCGAACAGCCCAAAAGCAACTATGCGGTCACGGGGCTGTACTTCTACCCCCGGGGCGTGGCGGACATGGCCGCGCGCGTGCGCCCGAGCGCGCGCGGCGAGCTGGAGATCACCTCGCTGAACCAGATGTATCTCGACTGCGCCCTGCTGGATGTACAGCTGCTGGGCCGCGGCTATGCCTGGCTCGATACCGGCACGATGGACAGCCTCGTCGAGGCGGCCGATTTCGTGCAGATGGTGGAAAAGCGGCAGGGCATCAAGATCTCGGCGCCCGAGGAGATCGCCTACAAATACGGCTGGATCGACCGCGATACGCTCCTTCTCAGCGCCGAAAAGTACGGCAAGTCCCCGTACGGGCGGCATCTGCGCAACGTCGCGGACGATAAGCTCAAATACTGACCACCCCGCCCTTTCCGAAAAGGAGGTACGCGGCATGAAGATCCTCATCACCGGCTGCCGCGGGCAGCTCGGGCAGGAGCTGCAGGCGCAGCTCGCCGCCGGGCAAAGCCCCCTGGGCCCCGTGCCGGAGCGGCTGCGCCACGCGACCGTGCTGGCCATCGACATCGAAGACCTCGACATCGCCGACCGCGAGGCCACCGTGGCCTATGTGCGCCGCCACCAGCCCGACGTCGTCATCAACTGCGCCGCGTATACCAACGTCGACGGCTGCGAGACCGACACCGACGCCGCTTTCAAGGCAAACGCCCTCGGCCCGCGCAACCTGGCCATGGCGTGCGAAAAGGTCGGCGCGCGGCTCGTCCATGTCTCGACCGACTATGTCTTCCCCGGCACGGAAAACGGCGGCATCCCCCTGGACGAGAGCGCCCTGCCCGCCCCCGTCTCGGCCTACGGGCGCACCAAATGGCTGGGCGAGCAGTATGTACAGCAGTTCTGCCGGCGGCATTTCATCGTGCGCACGGCGTGGCTGTACGGCTACAAGGGCAAAAATTTCGTCAAAACGATGGTTCGTCTGGGCAAAACGCAGCAGAGCGTGACCGTCGTCGATGACCAGCGCGGCAACCCCACGAACGCCGTCGACCTGGCGCATCATCTGATCAGGCTGGCCGACAGCCATGAATACGGCCTCTACCACTGCACCGGCAGCGGCGTATGCAGCTGGGCGGAGTTCGCCGCCGAGATCATGCGCCTGTCCGGCTCGGCGTGCAAGGTGCTGCCCTGCACGAGCGCCGAGTACGCCGCTGCGCACCCGCAGGCGGCCAGCCGCCCGGCGTGGAGCGCGCTCGATGACCGCGCCCTGCGCTGCACGGTGGGCGATGCGATGCGCCCCTGGCAGGCGGCATTGGCCGAGTACTTTCAAAACTGGAACGGAGAATAAGCTATGGGAATGAAGACCTTCCTCGTCACCGGCTGCGCCGGGTTCATCGGCTCCAACTTCGTGCACTACATGCTGGACAAATACCCCGATGTGCGCCTTGTCAACCTGGACAAGCTGACCTACGCCGGCAACCTTGAAAATCTGGCCGACCTGGAGGGCGACGCCCGCCATACGTTTGTGCAGGGCGATATCGGCGACGCCGCCCTGGTGGCGGAGCTGCTGAAAACCTGTGACCCCGACTGCGTCATCAACTTCGCGGCCGAGAGCCATGTCGACCGCAGCATCAAAAACCCCGAGCTGTTCGTCCAAAACAACGTCGAGGGCACGGTCAACCTGCTGCAGCGCTGCAAGGATGCCTGGTACGATGCCGGCGCAAAGACCTGGAAAACGGGCAAAAAATTCCTCCAGGTCTCGACCGACGAGGTCTACGGCGCGCTTGGCCCCGAGGGCTATTTCACCGAGTCCACGCCCCTTTGCCCGCACAGCCCCTACAGCGCCTCCAAGGCGAGCGCCGACCTGTTCGTGATGGCGTTCCACGATACCTACGGCATGCCGGTCAACATCACGCGCTGCTCGAACAACTACGGCCCCTACCAGTTCCCCGAAAAGCTCATCCCGCTGCTCATCAACAACGCAAAGCAGCACAAAACGCTGCCGGTCTACGGCGACGGCATGCAGGTGCGGGACTGGCTGTACGTCATGGATCACTGCAAGGCCATCGACATGGTGGCCCGCGCCGGCAAGGTCGGCGAGGTGTACAACATCGGCGGCCACAACGAGCGGCCCAACCTGTTCATCGTCAAGACCGTCATCGCCCAGCTGCGCGAGCGCCTCGGCGACGAGGCCATCAGCGAGGCGCTCATCACCCATGTCACCGACCGCCTCGGCCACGACCGCCGCTACGGCATCGACCCCACCAAGATCAAAAACGATCTCGGCTGGTACCCCGAGACGCCGTTTGAAAAGGGCATCGTGCTGACCATCGACTGGTATCTCGGGCACGAGGACTGGATGGCCCATGTGACGAGCGGCGACTATCAGAAATACTACGAGCAAATGTACAAAAACCGCTGACGGCGGCAACAACCAAAACAGGTAAGGAGCCCTTGTGCCATGCCCAACCCGAGAGAAGAACAACTGCGCAGCAACCGCCGCCTGGCCCGGCAGATCCTGGGCGCGGCGGCGCTGCTGCTGGCGGTCATCGGCCTGTTCACGGTGGTGGGCTGGCTGGCGGCGCTGCTGCGCGTGGTGACCGACAACAGCGCCGAGCGCCGCGCCTATGAGGATAAGCTGTACGGCCTTGTCATGCTGGATGCCCGCCCCTTTGAGGATGCCGCCGAGGTCGACCCCAACGTCTTCCGCGAGGCGGCCATCTGGGGCACGCTCTACCAGATCGAGCAGCGGGACGGCGGCTTCGACGCCTATGAGCGCGACGCCGACACCGGCGCGCTGGTGCTGCCGCGGCTCGAGACCGATACCTGGCTGAGCACGCTGCTCGGCCCCGAGTACGAGATACCGACCGGCAGCTTTGAGACGGCGAACTTCTCCTATTATTATGACGAGGAGCGCCAGGGGTATCTGGTGCCGGTCACCGGCTCGGTGGGGCTGTACATCCCGCAGGTGGAAAGGATCGCCACCCGCGGCGGGCGCACCGTCGTGACGGTCGGCTACATCCCCACGCTGACCAACAGCGATGCGTTCATGCTCACCATCCCGACCGAGCCCGCCAAATATATGGACTATGTGTTCGAGCGCGGCGAGAACCGCCAGCTGGTGCTGGCGGCCCTGCAGGAGAGCGAGATGCAGCCCGAGGCCACCGCCGCCCCCACCGAGGCGCCCCTGCCCGACGCCGATCTGCAGGACCTTGTGCAGGGCAGCCTTGACCCCGCCATCACCGATGGGGCCGCCTCCGCGCCCGCCGGGGATGCCGGCGCCGACACAGACGGCAGCGAGGCGGAGGACACCGGCGATACCGCCGAGGACGGCGAATAAAAACACGACACACAGACGATCTGCGCGCCCCGGCCACAGGCCGGGGCGCGCAGATCGTCAAAAAACCATAAGCAAGCATCTCCCTGCGGCGGCCTGAGGGCAGGCCGCCCTACGTTTGCAACGAAGATGCAATAGA
>CANRBN010000016.1 GCA_947628865.1 uncultured Gemmiger sp. | reverse complement strand
CACCGCGCGCAGCGCGGCCGGCGTGCTGCCCACCGTGCGCAGCCGCTGCGCCGCCTACACGCTGGCGCCGCTGCCGCAGGCGGACTGCGCGCGCGCGCTGCTCGGCCTTGAGCCGCGCCTTGGCGCCGACGGCGCCGCCGACCTCGCCTTTTTGTACGGCGGACGGCTGGGCGCGGCGCGCAGGGCGGCGCGGGAGCCCGCCGCGCGGCAGGCGCTCGAGACGGCGCGCGAGGTCTGTGCCTGCGCCGCCAACAACGACGCTTACCGCGTGCAGGCGCTGCTCGCCGGCACCGAGCGCGACAGGGACGGCGCCCGCGCGCTGCTGGAGGCGCTGGGCATCGTCTGCGCCGCGGCGCTGCGCCGCCCCGGGTACGCGGGCCTTGCGCAGGAGCGGGCGGCACACGCCCTCACGGCGCTCGAGGAGGCGCGGCAGGCGCTGGCGGGCAACGGAAATCTGCGCATCACACTGGCGGTGCTGGGTGCCGCGCTGTGCGGGGCCTGAGGGCCGCACGGCAGAAAGGAACCGTATAAAGGATGAAGGTCGTATCGGTAAAATTCAAAGAGAGCGGGCGTGCGTACTATTTTGACCCCAGCGGCTTTGCGCCCGGGCCCGGGGAATATGTCGTGGTCGAGACGGTGCGCGGCAACGAGTGCGGCGAGGTCGTGCGCGGCGTGCACGACGTTCCGGACGCCGGCGTGCCGCAGGCCCTCAAGCCCATCCTGCGCATGGCCGACGGGGTCGACATCCGCCGCATGAAGCAGAACCGCGCCGACGCGCAGACCGCCTTTGCCATCTGCGAGCAGCGCATCGCCGCGCACGGGCTCGCCATGAAGCTGGTGGACGCCGAGTACACGCTCGACCGCGCCAAGCTGGTGTTCTATTTCACAGCCGACAACCGCGTCGATTTCCGCGAGCTCGTCAGGGATCTGGCCAGCCAGTTCCATACCCGCATCGAGCTGCGCCAGATCGGCGTGCGGGACGAGACCAAGATGTACGGCGGCCTTGGCATCTGCGGGCAGCCGTTCTGCTGCAGCCGGTTTTTGCGCAGCTTCCAGCCGGTGTCTATCAAGATGGCCAAGGAGCAGGGCCTCAGCCTCAACCCGGCCAAGATCAGCGGCAGCTGCGGGCGGCTCATGTGCTGCCTGGCCTATGAGCAGAAAAGCTACGAATACCTTAACAGCATCCTGCCGCAGCAGGGCAGCATCGTGCGCACGCCGGACGGCGAGGGCACCGTGGTCGAGGTGAACGCCGTGGCCGGCACGCTCAAGGTGCGCCCGGCGGTCGAAAGCCTGCCCCCGCGCGTGTGGCCGGCGGCCGACTGCGTCTACCTGCGCGGCGGGCGCCGCGCGCCCAAGGCGCCCAGACCGCAACCGGTTGTGGAGGAGACCGCCGCCGCCCCACAAGATACCTGACGCCGCGCAAAAATCTGCGGCGCAGGGTTGCATTTTTTGGCGGCGGATGCTACAATAAAGATACCAACGCGGCGTTTTGCCGCGAAGCTGCCCGGGCAACCCCGCCGTGCAAGGGGCCCTGAGGGTGAAAACACACGGCACGGAGATAAGGAGTATTCTCATGGCTCATAAGGTTTCCGATGAATGTGTAGCCTGCGGCGCTTGTGTTGATACCTGCCCCGTCGGCGCCATCACCTTGGGCGATACCAAGGCGGAAGTCGATGCCGCTACCTGCGTGGATTGCGGCGCCTGCGAGGGCGTCTGCCCCACCGGTGCGATCACCGCGGAATAAGCGGATCCGTCAAGAAGCGTATCCAACAAAAAGGGCGCCCGACGCAAAACAGCGTCGGGCGCCCTTTGCCCCTCTTGCATAATTTTACGCACTGTGGTATACTTTGCTGTGCCGGCCCTGCCGCCGGCGCCAAACCCACAAAGAAAGCGGAGTTGATAGCTCACCCATGGACGATGGCAGTACAGGCACTATAGTATGGATGGCAGCGGCGATGGTGGCGCTTTGCGCCCTGTCGGCCTTTTTTTCGGCCTCCGAGACGGCGTATTCCTCCCTCAACCAGATCCGGCTCAAGAGCCGCGCCGAGAACGGCGACGCCGACGCCCGGCGCGTGCTGGCCCTGGCCGAGCGGTATGACAGCCTGCTCTCCACCATCCTGATCGGCAACAACATCGTCAACATCGCGCTCGCGAGCCTTGGCACGGTGCTGTTCACGGATCTCGTCTCGCGCCGGTACGGCGCCAGCCTTTCGACGCTGGTCGTCACGGTGGTCGTGCTGATCTTCGGCGAGGTCACGCCCAAGAGCCTTGCCAAGGAGATGCCGGAAAAATTCGCCGTGGCGGGCGCGCCGGTGCTGGACGCGCTGATCTGGCTGTTCACGCCGCTGAACTTTCTGTTCACCAAATGGAAGGCGTTTTTGTCCGGCGTTTTCCACACCGAGGACAACGAGGGCATCACCGACGCCGAGCTCATGACGATGGTCAACGAGGCCGAGAGCGGCGGCGACCTGACCGACCGGGAGAGCGAGCTGATCCGCTCGGCCATCGAGTTTGACGACGTCGAGGTCGAGCAGGTGCTGACGCCGCGCGTCGACGTCGAGGCCGTGCCGGACGACATCACCCCCGACGAGCTGGCCGAGGCCTTTGCCGAGAGCGGCTACAGCCGCCTGCCGGTCTACCATGAGACCATCGACAACATCATCGGCGTCATCCATGAGAAGGACTATTACGCAGCCGTGCGCAAGAACGAGGTCGAGGTCGAGGCGCTCGTCTCGCCCACCGTGTACACGACGGCGAGCACGCAGATCAGCCAGCTGCTGCCCGTCCTGCGCGAGAAGCACCACCATCTGGCGGTGGTCGTGGACGAGTACGGCGGCACCGAGGGCATCGTGACGCTCGAGGATATTTTGGAGGAGCTGGTCGGCGAGATCTGGGACGAGCACGACGAGGAGATCGAGGAGTTCCGCCACCAGGCCGACGGGCGGTGGCTCGTCTCGGGCAGCGCGTCGGTGGAGGATCTGTGGGAGGAGCTCTCCATCCCCGAGGATCCCGAGCTGGACGCCGTGACGGTCAGCGGTCTCGTGCAGGAAAAGACGGGCCGGCTGCCGAAGGTCGGCGACCGGTTCGAGGTCGGGCAGTACGACGGCGTCGTCACCAAGGCGCGGCAGCGCCGCGTGATGGAGGTCTGCCTGCGCAAGCGCGAGCCCGAGCCCGCCGCGCCGCCGGAGGAGGCAAAGCCCCCGCGCGGGCGCGGCAGACGGCCCCGCGCCGAATAAGCGAAACACCCCCCGACAGGGGGTGTTTCAGCGTGTCGAGAAACTCGACACGCTGCAAAAGAGGGGCTCGGCTAAGCTGGCTGCGCCAGTCCGCCTGCGCCCCTCTCTTGGACACACCCCATCGCAAAAAATGTCGTTCTCATGCCTGAAGGCGACTCGAACGGCATTTTTTGCTCTAGAGGTATCGGCCTCGTCCGCACATGTCAGCCGAGGCCGATGGATTTTAAATACCTCTTTTTCGACAGTCTGACACCCCCCTGTCGGGGGTGTTTTTGTGTGGCGGATGCGATACCGGGAAAGCGTGGGGCGGGCGTTTCGCAGGGCGCCCCTGTGGGGGCCGCCCGCCTCAATCGTGGCGGATGGCCTCCAGCGCGCTGATCTTGACCGCGCGGTTCGCGGGGATCACGCCGAACACCAGCCCGATGACGGTGGCAAACGCCAGCGCCAGCGCCAGCAGCCACCACGGCACCACCGAGATGGTGTTGCTCTCGCCCATGTAATAGGCGCTCTCGCCCAAAATGGCGTAGATGTCGAATTCCTGCCCGAACGTGCTTTGCGCCCACAGGAGGATATCGGTCAGATGGTTGAGGAAGAAGCTGATGCCCACCCCGATGGCGCAGCCGATCACGCCGCCCAGAAAGCCCAGCGTGCCGCTCTCGAACAAAAACTGCCCGCGGATGGTGCGCAGCTCGCATCCCAGCACCTTCATGATGCCGATCTCGCGCGTGCGCTCGTAGATGGCCATCGTCATGGTGTTGGCGATGTTCAGCGCCGCCACCAGCAGGCTGATGGCCGCGATGCCGCCCAGCATCAGCTGGTTGCGCGCCACCTGCGCCTGCATCTGCTCGCGCTGGTCGGAGATGGAGTACAGGTCGGTGAAGCCGAGGTCGTTGAGCGCGTCGCTCACGGCGTCGACGTTGTTCATGTCGTCGACCTTGACGTAGACCTCGTTGAATTCGCTGTCCGGCTTGCTGCGGTCGCCCATCAGGTCACGGTAGGCCTGCTCGAGCATGCGCACATCCTCCAGCCGCATGGCGAAGCCGTTCTGCGTCCACCAGTTGCCGGCGCTCTCCTCCATCGTGCCCACCACGACGAGCTCCCAGCTTTGGGTCTTGGGGTTCTGCTCGTCGCCGTTCGTGATGGTCAGGGTCATCTCGTCCTTCGCGATGTCGACGAAGGGCGGCAGCTCGTTGCCGTTGGCGTCGGTCTGGCCCTGCCAGCGGTAGCGCTTTTCGTAGTTGTCGTAGCCGTAGCGGGTGTCCTCAAAATTGTAGCCCGCGTACTTGCCCACGAGGATGGGCAGCTTGCCCTTGCCGACGTTCATCTCCCTGGTCAGGAAATCGCCGTCGGCAAGCGTAAAGCCCATCGGCTCCATCGCCTCGGGGTAGATGCCGGTGAGGTTGTAGATGTAGGTCTCGTAGCGGCCATTGCGCCCGGCGGTGATGGTGCCGTTGAGGCTGGGGTTGTAGTAGGGGGTGGCGGCCACCACATGCTCCAGCTGCTGGATGGTCGCCACGCCGGCATCGTCCAGCTTGAGGGTGTCCTCGCCGGCGGGGCGCGAGCCCCAGTTGTAGATCTGGATCTGGGTCAGGTCGCCCCATTCCGAGAGCATCTGGTCATAGTTTTGGTTCTGCGCGATGCCCAGGCTGATGAGCACCACGATCAGGCAGGTGCCCAGCACGATGCCGATGACCGTCAGCGCCGTGCGGCCCTTGCGGCGGCCAAGGTTGCGCATCGAGAGCGCGGCCAGATCAGAAATCTTCATCGTCGGCCTCCAGCGACGCCATCGCTTTCGCTTTGCGGCGCCGGCGCACCAGCACCACGGCCGCCACGATGCCGCCGATGACCGCCGCGCCGATAAGCAGCCAGCCCCACAGCGGCAGGCCGGTGCTCTGCGGCTCGGGCTCCTCGGACGGCATGTCCCCCATCATGCCGGGATCCTCGTACATCATCATCACGGCGGTGGCGGAAAACTCCTGCACCACGGTCTTGAGGGTGCCGTCGGCGGCCTCATACGTCAGCGTGACGGTGCCGGTCACGGGGCCCTCCTCGGTGGGGGCGAGGTCAAAATCGACGCTGTTCTCGGTGCCGGCGGCCAGGTTGCCGAGGTACTGCTGCGTGAGCTCGGCGCCGAGGTTCATGCCGCTGATGGACGCCTCGAGGTTGGAGATGGGGTTGCGCCCCTTGTTGACGAAGCTGACGGTGATGGAGGCGGAATCCCCGATATAGATGGTATCGGAAAGCTCCATGCCGGTGATCTCAAAGCGGTCGGGCTGCTCGATGGGCACCGAGATGGAGACGCTGCCGTTCGCCTCGGTGCCGGTCTCGGCGCCGAAGCCCTGCAGCGAGACGCCGATGTCGGCCACGCCGCCGGTAAAGCTGACCGAGGGCAGGATGGTAAAGTAGACCTCCTGCGTGGAGTTCGCTTTCATTGTGCCGATGTACTGCGACAGCGTGCCGCCCGCGAGCGACACGCCCTCGCTGCGCAGATCGAGCGTGACGGTCACGTCGTCAAGGCTCTCGTTGCCCTTGGTGGCGTACACGAGCACCGACAGCGTGAACGGCGTGCCGGCGTTGATGAGCTGGTTGCCGTAGCTGGAGGAGCGCACCATCAGGTGCGGGGTGAGGTCAGCGTCGCCGTCGGGGGTGCCGTCGCCGTTCTTATCGGCGGTCGTGCACTGGCCGATGGCAAAGGAGAGGCTTTTCCACGCCAGCAGCGAGCGCGGATAGCTGACATCGAACGAAAAGGTGTTGTCCCCGCCCAGCCAGGTGACGTCGCGGAAGATGAGCGTATAGCGGTAGCAGCCCTCATAGGTGAAATCCGTGGGGCCGGAGAGGTAGCTGGGGCTGACCTCGGCGGTGCCGCTGTGCTGGAACGACGGCGAGGAGACGCGCGCCGAGATGAAGTTTTCGGCGGGCGCGTCACCGCGCGCGTCCAGCGCCTGCTGCAGCCCGTAGGAATCCGAGGCGGGATCCGCCACCTGTACGATGACGTTGAACGTATCGCCCTTTTTGATGGTGGTCAGCTCGCCGCCGGTCGGGGAGGTCACGCCCGCGGTGACGATGTAGGCGTCCGAGGCGAGCCCCGCCGCCGGCACGCCGGCCGCGGGCGTCTCGGTGGGCGCGGGCGTTGCGGTGGGGGTGGGCGTGGGCGTCTCGGCCAGCGCCGGCAGCGCAAGGCCGGCGCACAGCGCCAGCGCCGTCAGCAGGGAAAATACACGTTTCATAACAAAAACCCTCCTTCTCCTCTTAGCCGTCGCGGGGGTCACGCCGGCGCGGCGGCGGGCTGTGCCGCCACGGGCTCGGCGGGGGTATCGGTCGTTTGGTCGGCGACGAGCGCCGCGCGCGCTTTCTCCTTGACGGCCTCGTCCTGCACGATGTTCGAGCGCACCCTGCCATCCAGGATGGTGATGATGCGGTCGGCGCAGGCGGCCAGCGAGGGCTCGTGCGTGACCATCACGAACGTGATGCCCTCCTCTTTCGAGAGCGTCAGCATGCGGTGCAGCACCTGGCGCGAGGTGGCGCTGTCCAGGTTGCCGGTGGGCTCGTCGGCAAAGATGATCTTGGGCCGCGAGACGAACGCCCGCGCGATGCCCACGCGCTGCTGCTGGCCGCCGCTCATCTCGGTGGGCAGGTGGTTGGCGCGGCCCAACAGGCCCATCGTCTTGAGCTCGCGCCGGGCGAGCCGGATGCGGGTGGACTTGTCCACGCCCTTGAACATCAGCGGCAGGGCCACGTTCTCGGCTGCCGTCATCGTGGGCAGCAGGTTGTAGCTCTGGAAGATGAAGCCGAGGTATTTCTGCCGGAATTTGGCGAGCTCGTTCTCGTTCATGGCGCTGAGCTCATGCCTGCCGATGAACACCTTGCCGCGGGTGGGCTTTTCCAGCCCCGCCAGCTGGTTGAGCAGCGTCGATTTGCCCGAGCCGGACTGGCCGACGATGCAGCAGAACTCGCCTTTTTCGACCTCGATGTCGACGTCGTTGAGGGCGACGACGCGCTCTTTGCCGACGGCATAGACCTTGCGCAGCTTCTCGGTACGGATGATGCCGGCCATCGCGCGCCCCCTCCCTGAAGATCGCCGCAAAAGCGGATGCAGATACGAGCTTATCTTACCATATCCGCCCCCGGAAATAAAGGCTTTTCGCGCGTTTCGGCTTGTAAAATTTTTCCGCCCGCTGTGGACATCCACGACCTGGCCGAGGTCGAGGGGGCCATCGGGCCCAACACCAGGGCCCTCTACATCGAGACGCTCGGCAACCCCAGCTCCGACATCCCGGACATCGACGCTATCGCCGCCATCGCCCACCGCCACGGCCTGCCCCTCGTCATCGACAACACGTTCGGCACGCCCTATCTCATCCGGCCCATCGAGCGCGGGGCCTGCCGAAAGGCAGGCCCCGCGCTTCAGACCGTCGAAAAACCATAAGCAAGCATCTCCCTGCGGCGGCCTGAGGGCAGGCCGCCCTACGTTTGCAACGAAGATGCAATAGATTTGAGACCGTAGGGCGGGGTCCCCTGACCCCGCCGGGATTTAGTGGGCTCTTTTTTGACGCGCTTGTGTTTTGCCGCAGACGGGGCTATACTGGGTAGAGTAAAGGGGGCGTTCACATGGAGGAACGGGAGCTGCGCACCGGCATGCTGCTGGGGGCCGAGGGCCTGCGCCGGCTGCGCGCGGCGCGCGTGGCGGTGTTCGGGCTGGGGGGCGTCGGCGGGTATACCGTCGAGGCGCTGGCCCGCAGCGGTGTCGGCGCGCTCGACCTCGTCGATGACGACCGCTTCGCGCCCTCGAACCTCAACCGCCAGCTGCTGGCCACCGCCGAGACCCTCGGCCAGAGCAAGGCCCGCGCCGCCGCGGCGCGCGTGGCGGCCATCGACCCCGGCATCACCGTGCGCGTGCACGAGGTGTTCTACGGCCCCGAAACGCGGGCGCAGTTTGATTTTACACAGTTCGATTACGTCGTCGACGCCGTCGACACCGTCACCGCCAAGCTGGCGCTGGCCGCGCAGGCGCAGGCGGCCCGGGTGCCCATCATCAGCTGCATGGGCACCGGCAACAAGCTCGACCCCACCGCCCTGCGCGTGGCGGATATCACCGAGACCTCGGTCTGCCCGCTGGCGCGCGTGATGCGAAAGGAGCTCAAAAAACGCGGCATCGCGCATCTGCGGGTGGTCTATTCCACCGAGCCGCCGCGCGCGCCGCTGCCCGTGGACGGCGCCGAGAGCGCGGGATGCGCGCCCGCCCGCCCCGGCAGACCGGCGTGCCGCGGCGTGCCGGGCTCGGCTGCGTTCGTGCCGGGCGCCGCCGGGCTCATCCTCGCCGCCGAGGTCGTGCGCGCGCTCGCGGCGGTTTAGCGGCGATTCAGTGCAATAAAGCGCTTGACGGGAGGCGAGAATCCGTATATAGTAATAGAGTGGGCTTGCAGGAAAAACGGGCGCACTGCGTGTGCGGCGGCGGCCCGGTACGGGAGACGGAGAAGATGAATTATTCCTATCAGCGGCAGGTCGTGCTCGAGACGCTGCGCGCGCTGAAGCAGCATGTGACGGCGCAGCAGCTGTATCAGGCGGCGCGCAAGAACTGCCCGCGGCTGAGCCTGGGCACGGTGTACCGCAACCTGAACACGTTGGTCGAGATCGGGCAGGCCGGGCGGGTGTGCGTCCCCGGCGAGGCCGACCGTTATGACTGGGATCCCCATCCCCACCAGCATTTTTACTGCCGCGCCTGCAAGAGCACCCGCAACCTGGAGCTACCCACCGCCGGGCTGGAGGCCGAGCTGGCCGCGTGCCCGGGCGTGCGGGTGGAGGGGTATCACCTCATCGTGACCGGCCTGTGCGAGCACTGCCTGGAGCAGGGCTGAAACGAACCTTTTGGCCGGTTTTGTGTATAAAATACGCTGCGGGCCGCCCATTGGGCGGCCCGGTTTGTGTTTTTTGGCCGTACCGGCGGGGAGAGGCCTGCACTCTATGATCAAAAGCAAGCGGCATGGCCCTACCAGGACGCCTTTAGAAAAGCTATTGTGGATGCGCTTTGAATGTGTATTGAGTTTTATGCGACTTCGTGTTATATTTAATACGAATCTGTTTGCATGTTTCCAGAAGCAAAAGAAAAGATATTCTGTTGGCAATACAGTTCATCCGTTGTGGATAAGACGAGGAGGATCGGTATGATAGTTGACCAACCGTATAAAGAACAATTTGGTATTCAGCTGATAAATGCAATAGAAAGCAATCGATTTGATCAACTTACAATCATGGTAGCCTATGCAAAAATGAGCGGTGTAAACAGGATCTCTCCTTACTTGGAAAAATTCCACAGAAACGGCGGAACTGTCCGCTGTGTAGTGGGTATCGACCAAAAAAACACAACTTATGACGCCTTGGAGCAATTGTTAAAGCTGGCAAATGAGGTCTATGTTTTCCACTCTGAAAATATATCTCAAACTTTTCATTTGAAATGCTACTGGTTATCTGGGAAAGACACCTGTTGGTATGCGATAGGTTCAAACAACTTGACCGCCGGGGGCCTCTTTGGCAATTATGAGTTGAGCAAGGCGACCCTGTTTCGTGGCGAAGAAGCGCGAAAAGAAGAGCAGATGCTCTCAAGGATCTATACCGAATATACCGATTTGGGCTCTCCCTGCTGCCGTAAATTGGATGCTGATTTCCTTGAAGAACTGTTATCCGGCGGATATATTGTCAAGGAAATCTCACAGAGAAAAGCCCTTGTCGAAAGCGCAAAACAAACAAGAGGGATTTCGCAAAAAAAGCTGTTCGGAAATGAGGTATTTTCAGCGCCTGCACTTGCTGAGCAGTCCAGGCGGAGCAAGGAGAAAAATACCATTTCTCCTGTGGCAAGGGAGTCTGTTCAAACAAGATTTGATACAATAGGCGAAAATGATACTACCTATCTCATCAGGTTGGTACCGCGAGCGGGGAACCGATCCAGGCAAGTACATTTTACGGTGGATCTTCTAAAACATTATTTTTGTCTTGCACCAGGAGAGAACTTCTTTGTGCAGGAAATGTTGGCTACAGGTGAAGTTGGAGAAATTGAACACCGACAAGTCGTTTTCAGCCAACGGAATCGTAATGTAAAAATCGAACTGGCGGGAGCTGCTGTGCTGGATGAGCATTATCCCACAAATCCGGAAAAAAGACCCGTTTTGATTCTAAAGAAAGTAAATACGCGCTTATTTGTGTATATGATATTGTTGGATGGGAATGACGGCTATGACCCAATCAATGACAGGTTGAAATCACGCCCCGGAGGAAGATCTCTCCCATATGAGATCATCAATGAAAACACAATGCTTACCTTGTGGAGCAACTGCCCGATCGTATAACATAAAAGCGGAGCTGCCGGAATCTTCCGGCAGCTCCGCTTTTATAGAGGCTCATTTCTAAAGAGCTCCCGATATGACGGTGCTTTTGAATTGTTTTTGTGTGGATCGGGCTTTTGGACGATAATGATATATTCATTTACGTTTTTAAATAGAAAATTTGGAGGATAAGGATAACTTCCAAAAATCGGTCTCTGAGAATTTGCGGAGCCCCATTTACCGCCGGTGCCATCCTTGTTCCAGATGATTTGACTGATAAGGGCAAAGCCGCAATGCTGAAGTGTTTTTGTCATATCCGAGGCAAGAGGGATTGTAAGGAGGCCGTGTTCTTTTGTGTTTTGGTTTACGTTTGCTGTAACAACACACATTTTTCTTCCCGGCATCAGCACGCGGTAGCATTCAGAAAATACCTTAT
This sequence comes from uncultured Gemmiger sp., assembly GCA_947628865.1. Taxonomy (GTDB): domain Bacteria; phylum Bacillota; class Clostridia; order Oscillospirales; family Ruminococcaceae; genus Gemmiger. The sequence continues at coordinate 6,905 of CANRBN010000016.1, read as the reverse complement.
GAAGTTCGTCTAAAAAATCGTCGTAGTATTCAAACCCACCGATATTTCCCTCATATTTGCCATAATCTGCTTTGTTCCAATAGGGCGGAGACGTAACAACGATCCCTACGCTGTCATCTTGGACAGTTTCCATATTACAAGAGCTTGAATTATATATTTCGCAGGAGGAATTGTAACTGCTGTTTGGGAGCAAAAATCCATTCAGCCGCTTTAACGATTCGCGATAATATATAGGATTTGTCTCAAACCCAATATAGGAGCGATTGTTTTGCAGGGCGACTTTCCCGGTAGTAGCCATCCCAGAGAAAGGATCCAAAACCAAATCCCCTACAAAAGAGAACATCCGGATCAAGCGATAGGGAATCTCTGGGGGATAAACAGCAGGGTGGATGGCATCGCTGATATTAGCGATGCTCCAAACAGTTTTTGTCCATTCTTTCCATTCCTCGCTGGTAAGTTTGGATGCATCCTTTATTTCGGGTGTAATGATATTTGACATGGATGTTACCTCTTTTCATTATCTCGGCAGCAATGGACTTGCTTAGAATACCACTGCTCTAAATAGAGAGCAAAATCTACCTCAAGATCCAATGCGTCAAATAGAATTTTTTCGATTTTTTGCGCAATATCCATCACTTTCTCGAAAGAATAGTTAACAATACGTTTTCCTGCGTTGTAGGAAACGGTAGGATATTTCTTTAACTGTTCTGAGTATATTCCTCCAAGCCGGCACAATTCAGCATACTGTGGTTCAGTAAAGGTATTTTTGCCGACTTTGAAAGCAGATAAAAAAGATACATTAAGATGGAAGCCGTCTCCAATAACCGTCCAATACCAATAGGCCAATCTGTTGCTGAGTACAGCAATACAGAAATCCCGGCTCTGTTTGTCTGGCAGATGATACAACTTTGCTGAGTTGGATATATAAGGGTTTCCATTTTCATCAGTGGATGGTGGAAAATGGTCGTATGCAAAAAGCCAGTTATAGGCTGTGCCGTTTATGACCAATGGATAGTCACTGCGGTTGCAAGTAAAAAGCGCATTTAAGCAGGAAGACCCCAAGTGGATATGATCGTAACTCTTCTTTTCAATGCTGTTTGAGAGTTTAGGAACACAGTTTGAAATTGGTATTCCTGAAAGGTCACAAAGAGTATACGCCGTGAACAGGTTGGCGCGATTTGACGATGTCCATCTTTGAAGGGTCGTTGTATAAATACAACCCGACGTGTCAATATCGCTTCGGAACAGAATGCTGTTGCGTGTTTTGACTTGATCGCCAAATAAAGAATCCGGGCTCCTGTCAAAATTCATAAAGACCCATGATGCACCATCGCTCTGGATCCGCTCTCGCAACCGAACGAACTCTCTTCCTTGTGAATAACAAACGGAGAGCGGCAGGATTAACGCAGAACAGCTGAAATGGGAAGAATAGCGCATCATATTATCTACAAATACGATAAATTGATTTGACATTTTCCCGTCTGTGACATAGGGAGGGTTTCCTACGACACAGTTAAAGTATGACGGAAGCATATGGTTCTTTGCGAAGACATCCTGTAAACGGACAGCGTTGCCTGTGAAAATGGATGCGCTGAGTATATCCCAGATTTTGCCCAGTTGAGCAGCAGCGTTCTGGTAACTGTCCAAATAATATTGTAAAAGCACTGCTTTGCAGCAATCGACAGCCGCAGGGCTGATATCGATACCCCAGATGCATCTGCAAAGAATATCTAAAGAAACATCAAGCTCGTGGTTTGGGTTATACGTACTTTCGAGATAGAGCAAACTTTGAAGCAAAAAAACACCGGAACCGCAGCTGCAATCCAAAATCGTTGGCATGGTAACCTTGGTCAAAACGGAAGCCATGCATTTTGAAACGATAAATCGAGCGACGTCAACGGGTGTATAATAGATACCAAGTTTCTTTTTTTTACTGTTATGGCTCCTGGTTCCCCTCGTTTTTTTGACGTCAAAGTATGTATCTACGTCATACTCCAAAGCTTCAAGAGCATAATTGATGAAAGCGCGCTGCTCAGGATACTGACAGATACGCGATAATGCTGTCAGCGCCCCCGATAATTCCAGTGTTTCTGCACATCCACTGGCGAAAAGATCAAAAAAATGGCCGTCTATTGGGTTAAAGTATTCAAGGACATCTTTCAAACGGATCGAAGAGAGGACACAAGCATCACGATTTGCGTTAAGGTATAGCAAACAAACAAGAATGATCTTTCGTGTTTCATCCGTGCTAAGATGCAAATTTTCGTTGTCAAGAACCAGGTCAGTGCGCGCTTTTTGTATAATATCAGCCAGTTCTGTTATTTTTGTATTGATACCGGTTATGCTGTTTTGGGTCTTCATCGTTTCTACCACCATTCAAATCATCCCGTTGCTCGAGATAGCAGAAAGAAGATTTTGCCAAACTGAATCCACAATTTCGTTTTCGACGCCATAATCAATTAGTGCCAAAAGCGTTTTGTGTCCCAACAAATACTTCATTTGTGCTTCGGTAAGCCGGTTGCGGTCGGCGGCAGCCAACCGTCTGAATTCACTTGCTTCTTTGCGATCCAATCTTAATATGCAGATCAAGGCTTCAATATCTGAGGGATTGGGAGGAGCGCTGTTTTTGCCTTTTTCTATATTACTTATGTATTGCCCGGTTTTATGGATTACCGCAGCCACGTCGCCTTGTGTAAGCGCTGCGGCTTTTCTTTTTTCTTTTAGAGTCTTTCCAAACTCTGTTGCTTCAATCAAAATGGCCCCTCCTTTCCCATAAATAAATTTATTTATTTAATATATATCAACAGAATAAACCTGTCAAGAGGAAAACCAAGGAATTTGATTTCTTTAAGATTTGGTGTGGATGTAACAGTCACAGAGGAAAATGGACTTGAATGGCGGTCACAGATGCTTGAGCTGTTCCGTAGATTCTTGAATTCGATTTATACCATTATTTGCTTTCCCTTGTAAGTGAGACAGCGCAGTCTCGTCAGAACAATCGCACCGTTGCTGCCCACTTTGTAGTAGCCTGCAAAAAGTGACCGCATGCTGAAGCGCCGCCCCGGCCATGTGGCCGGGGCGGCGCTGCGGGTCAAATGGGGGCGGGGTCAGCCGCGGACGATGCCGTAGACGGCGCAGAGGTTCGCAAACTCCTCGCTGCCCACAAAGCCGTCAAAGACGTCCTCGCGGGTGCCGCCGTCGGCCAGCACGCGCAGCCATGTCTGCATGCCGCCGTCGTCGGGCAGGCGGTCAAAGAAAGCGCTGTACAGGTGCTCCACAAAGGCGCGGTCGGAGTAGCTCTTGCTCGAAAACTCCTCACTGAAGACAAAGCCCTGCGCGGCCTCGCGGCCCGTGATGGCATGGCTTTGCAGCCGCTCGACCCAATCCTGCAGGCCGGCGGAATCCGGCGTGCGGTCAAGACAGGTCTCATACAGGCGCGCGGCGAAGGATTCCACCGGGTCGGGCCGGGCGACGCGCCGGGCGGCGGTCACCGTGATGCCGTACCGGGCGCAGAGGTTGGCAAATTCTTCGCTGCCGGCAAAGCCGTCAAAGACCTGCTGGCGCGAGGCCCCGCCCGCCAGACGGGCGGCCCAATCCGCCAGACCAGCCGCATCGGGCTCGCGGCCCATGATGCCGCGGTACAAAAGGCGGACAAACGCCTGATCGTCGTAGCCCCTTGCCTGGAACTCCGCACTGAAGACAAAGCCGCGCGCGACATCGGCGCCGCCCTGCGCGTGGCTGGCAAGCTTGCCGGCCCAGTCGTTGAGGCCGGCGGCTTCCGCCCTGCGGCCCAGGAAGACCTCGTAGAGGCGCTCCACAAAGCCCTCGACGCCGGTATCAGCCGCGGCCACCGTCACGTTTGCCGCCGGCTCGGGAGCCGCCGTGGGCTCGGGGTCAGCCGCGGGCTCGGGCGAGGGTTCGGGCGTGGGTTCGGGCGAGGGCTCGGGCGTGGGCTCGGGCGTGGGCTCGGGCGTGGGCTCGGGCGTGGGCTCGGGCGTGGGCGTGGGTGCCGCGGGCTCCCTGCGGGGCAGCATTTTCGTCTCCTGCGCGCCGCAGACCCGGCAGCTGCGCGCCGCAAGGCCGGTGGCGTCCTCGGTGGCGGGGTACTTCTCAGACCAGTCCGTCCAGGCATGCAGGCCGGGGTTGTCGGCCTTGACGAGGCGGGTGTCGGTCTCCCCGCAGCCGGCGCGGGCGCAGGAGGCGGTCACGCGATCCCGGTCGCAGCTCTCATGGGTGACGGTCTGTACCCAGTCATGCCCCAGGGCGGGCAGCGTCACGCGCTGGATGTCCGCCTCCGCTTCGGATCCGCAGACGAGGCAGATGAAGATCCGCTCGCCCGGCTCGGTGCAGGTGGGCTCCCTGACGGTCCTCCAGCCCACCGAGCTCGCCAGATTGTGGGTGTAGGCGTGGCCGGTGGGGCCGATCGTGTCATGGCGCTGTGCGCCGCACACGCCGCAGCGGTAGTCGGTCGAGCCGGGCTCGGTGCAGGTGGGCGCCTTCGAGCCCGTCTGCGTCCAGCTGTGGACAAAGTCAAGGGTGGCGGGCAGGCCGGAATTGGCGACGGTCGCACCGTCCACCGTGGCCAAAACGTCCACGGTCAGCGTCAGCGCCTCGGTGCTGCTGCCGGTATAGGTCACGGTCAGGGTGCCGCCCTCGGCCTCGAGGCTTGCGTCGCCCAGCGTTCCGGCGGCGCTGCCCGCGCTCGGGCAGGTGACGGTGGTGCTGCGGCTCCCGCTGCTGACGCGCCAGGTGAGCGAGGTATAGGCGGCGGGGCTGGGGCTGGTGGCGGCGGTGAAGCGTACGGCGCTGCCGCTGCCCTCATGCGCCGACCAGGTCATGGTGCCCTGTGTGTGGCTGCCGCCCGCGCCGACGATGTGCAGGCCTTGCAGGGCCCCGGGCGCGGGGCGGGTGCGGTCAAAGCTCCAGCTGTTGGTGCCGTCGTCCGCGCGCCGCCATACGGCGTAAAGGCTGGCGCCGTCCCGGATGGGGGTGGTTTCGTCCACGTTCGGCGCCGTGGCCTGCGGCGTGGTGGCCCAGCCGAGGAAGGTGTAGCCGTCAAAGGTGTGCGCGGCCCAATAGGCCCGCAGCGCCGCCATGCTGTCAAGCAAGATGTCGGTCTCGCCGTCCCAGTTGACATAGCGCACCGCCAGATCGCCGGCGGTGGGGGTGTAGGCGAGCTCCGGCGCCCCGACCCTGCGGGAGCAGGTAAGGTTGTGCCCCCACTGGCCATGGAGACCGTTGTAGTCAAGGTAATAGGTGATGTGCTTTTCCGCCAGCGCCTGCCCGCTGGCCCGATAGCCGGCGTACAGCGTGGTGACGCCCGCGTCGACCGGCTGCCCCGGCAGGATCTGCCTGCCGGTGGGCTCGATGGACCAGGTCCAATACCCGTCCGCCCTGGTCGTTTTGGACACCGATCTGCCGGTGAACCAGCCGACGAAATCGGCGGGCTGCGTGACAGAGAGCTGGTCGAGATCCCAGGTATAGACGGGCTGCATCCCCTGCACGCTTGCGGGCAGCTTGCCGCCGGGCAGGTCGACGGTGCGGGTGTAGTTGTTGGAGGCCACATCGCCGCTTTCGGTCACGCCGGTAAAGCTGCCCGGCCCGGCGTCCAGCGTGACGACGCGCACATACCCGGCGAAGAGCTCCCGCGTCGTCGGCGGGATGATGGCGGTGCCCGGCTCCAGCGGCGTGCCGGCGGCCTCGGCGGCCTCGGCGGTCAGATACCAGCCGAGGAAACGATACCCGCTGCGCTCGGGCTGGTAAAGGGTCAGCCTGGGCAGCGTCCGATCCGGGCCCAGCTCGACCACGAATTTGGACCAGCCCTCAAATTGGCCCTGGCCGCAGTTCAGAAGCACCTGGTTTTCCTGCAGGGTGCCGATCTGCCCGGAAAAGCCCGTGCAGACGGCCTCTGACCGGTTGGAGACCGGCCCCGCCGCCGCGAAAGCGGACACGGGCAGCCCCAGCGCCAGCGCGCCGGCCAGAAGAAGACTCAACAATCGTTTCATTACCTGCCGCTCCTTTCTCAAAATACAGGTGTGCGGTGTCGCCGCGCCCGCCGCGCGGGCGCTCGGTCATGGCGGGGCAGGGGCGCCGACAGGCGGCCTGCCGCGGCGTAGACTGCCCCATCCTGATTTATGCTTCCAGTATAGCAGATCTCCCGCCTTGGCGCAACCGGGTTTTTGCGGCGCCGGGGGGCCGGGCGGGGCGCGCGGGCGCGCGGTTCAGGGCGTGTGCAGGTATTGGCGGATCTCGGCCTCGACGGCGGCGACCTCGGCCTCGAACGCCCGCGCCGAGACGCGCAGCGCCCCGTGGCCCAGGATGATCAGCTGCTCGGCGCCGTCCGAGCTCACGACCCGCGTGCGGCGGGTGGGGGCCAGCTCGTGCGTGGCGCGCTCGATGAACATGTCGGCGGTCTCGGCCTCGCGCGTGTAGACGATATAGAGGTTCGCGTGCTGCTCGACCTCGCGCGCGCCGCCCTTGACGCGGTAAGCGTCGAACACCAGAATGGGCACGCAGCGGCGGTAGCCGGCGTAGTTGCACAAAATATCCGCGAGCCGCCGGCGCGCGGCATCGAGATTGTCCTTGGCGATGGCGCGCAGGCCCTCCCACGCAAAGATGACATTGTAGCCGTCCACGAGCAGGTATTCGGGGCCCTCGGGCGCCGGCTTCGCAGCGGGGGGCTTGGACGCGGCGGGGGCAAAGGCCGTGTAGGCGGCCTTGGCGGCCCCGTCGGGCGTGCGGGCCGTGCCCGGCGCCTGCCCGCGGCGGCGGATGGGGCCGTAGGTGCGCTCAAAGATGGCGAGCAGCTCCTTGTCCTGCTCGAGGCTGCCGCGGTAGGCCTCGGCCCGGCGGCGCGCGGCGGCGGACGGGTCGCCGCCGCCCTCCCCGGCGCCCTCGGCGCCGGG
>CANRBN010000015.1 GCA_947628865.1 uncultured Gemmiger sp. | reverse complement strand
GCATCTCCGCGCTAAGAGCCGCCCTGCGGGCGGTTGTGCTCCGAAACGCCTCGCTGCGGCTCGGTGTGTTCGAATCCTCTTTATTGGCATACAAACAGGGGGAGGTTCGGCAACTACGTTGCCGAACCTCCCCCTGTTTGTATGCGCCCGCGGGGATTCGAACCCCGGGCACCCTGATTAAAAGTCAGGTGCTCTACCGACTGAGCTACGGGCACACGGCGCCGCCGTCGTGGCAGCTTACCCATTATAACAGGGCGGCGGGGGCTTGTCAATGGGCTTTTGCGGGCGGCGCGGGCGGGGCAAAGCCGTCCTCTCCGGGCAGGACGAAACCGTTTTCCCTGCACAGGGCTGCCCACTCCGCGCACGGCAGCGCAAGCTCGGCGCGGGCGCCCTGCGCCCCGCAAAGCACCACGCGCCACGGCGCGCCGTTCCTGCCCTGCAAAAACAGCACCCCGCTCAAGGGCTCCGGCACCGCCGCGGCGGCGGCAAGGCCGGGCGCGGGCGTGGCAAGATAGTGATCCGCCATGCGGCCCGCGTCAAAATCGTGCTCGACGATGGCGGGCACCTCGCCGGGCTCCGGCTCGGCGCCGTAGCGCAGCCGCAGGCGCGCAAAGGCCGCGGCGGTCAGGTCGGTGGGCATGGGCAGGGCCTCCTTGGCAGAGATCGTGCCTTTCAGTATAGCGCACAGCGGGCGGTTTGTAAAGAGAACCCTGTATGAATGTTGCAGAACTTTGTATAAAAAGCGCATAACATTTTTTGCAAAAATCGGCTATACTATAAATGAGAAGAAATGTCGTCCGGCCCGGCCTTGCAAAGAACAGGAGCACATTATGTTTGAAGTTGGGCAGATCGTCACCTACGCGACCAGCGGCGCCTGCCGCATCACCGCGCTGGAAAAGCGCCGCGTGGGCGAGCGGGAGATGGAATACTACATCCTCAAGCCGTTGTACAACCCCACCATGACCATCTGCGTGCCGGCGGCGAACGCCGCGCTCGTGGCGCGCATGCGCCCGGCGCTCGACCGCGAGGCGGTGCTGCGCGTCATCCATGCCATCCCGGACAGCGAGCCCTACCACGAGCTGGAGCTCGAGCTGCGCAAGGCCCACTACATCGAGGCCCTGCAAAGCGGCGACCAGACCGCGCTGGCGCGCATGCTGCGCTCGCTGTACGAGGTCAAGCGCGCGCGGCAGGCGATGGGCAAGACGCTCTCGAGCTATGAGGAGAACGCCATGCGCGAGGCGGAAAACATGCTGCACAGCGAGTGCGCGCACGCGCTGGGCATCCTGCCCGGCGAGGTGGCGGATTTCATCGGCGCCGAGCTGGCAGGTCGGCACGCTGCCTCCGCCCCGGCCTGAGAGCGGGGAGCCCCCGCCCCGCCGAAATTTGAGAAACCTTTTTTGAAAAACGAAAGCCCGCCCGGCGCGTGATGCGCCGGGCGGCAGACTGTCGAAAAAGGTGTTTTCTGAATCCATCGACCTCGGCTGACATGTGCAGACGAGGTCGATACCTCTAGAGCAAAAAATGCCGTTCGAGTCGCCTTCAGGCATGAGAACGACATTTTTTGCGACGGGGTGTGTCCAAGAGAGGGGCGCAGGCGGACTGGCGCAGCCAGCGTAGCCGAGCCCCTCTTTTGCAGCGTGTCGAGTTTCTCGACACGCTGAGCCCGCCCGGCGCATCACGCGCCGGGCGGGCCAAATCTTTTTCAGTCTTACGGTCTTGGCTCACACGCGCAGGCTGGCGCCCTCGCCGGTGCCCTCGCCGTCGTCGAACTGGTAGTCATTGCCGGGGATGACGGCGTTGAGCACGATGCCCAGGATGGCCGCGATGGCCAGGCCGGACAGGTTGATGGACACGCCGCCCACCGCGAAGGTGATGCCGCCCGCCGAGTTGAAGCCCAGCGCGCTGACCAAAATCACCGCCGCGATGATAAGGTTGCGGCTGTTGGTGAAATCGACCTTGTTCTCCACCACGTTGCGCACGCCGATGGCCGAGATCATGCCGTACAAAACAAAGCTGATGCCGCCGATGATGCCGGCCGGGATGGTGTTGATGACGGCGTCAAACTTGGGGCTGAAGCTCAAGATGATGGCGAACACCGCCGCCAGCCGGATGACCAGCGGGTCATAGATGCGGGTCAGCGCAAGGACGCCGGTATTCTCGCCGTAGGTGGTGTTGGCGGGGCCGCCCAGCAGGCCGGCCATCGCGGTGGCAAGGCCGTCGCCCAGCAGCGTGCGGTTGAGGCCGGGATCCCGGATATAGTTCTTGCCGGTGGTGGCCGAGATGGCGGCGATATCGCCGATATGCTCCATCATGGTGGCCAGCGCGATGGGCACGATGGTGAACAGCGCGCTGATAAAGGCGGGGCTGCCGTCAATGGCCAGCAGGCCGGTGGAGGCGGCGTGGATCGGCAGGCCGAACCAGTGCGCCTCGGCGATGGGGGCAAAATCCACCGCGCCGGTGACGAGCGCCACCACATAGCTCACGACCACGCCCAGCAGAATGGGCAGGATCTTGACCATGCCCTTGCCCCAGATGTTGCACACGATCACGGTGCCCAGCGCCACGATGGCCAGCAGCCAGTTGGTCTGGCAGTTGGAGATGGCGCTCGGGGCGAGGATCAGGCCGATGGCGATGATGATGGGCCCGGTGACGACCGGCGGGAACAGCCGCATGATCTTGCGGATGCCGAACACCGTGATCAGCCCCGAGATCAGCACATACAAAAGGCCGCTGAACGCCACGCCCGCGCAGGCGTAGGGCAGCATCTCGGTGTTGGCGACGGTCTGCTCGCCGGCGGCATCCAGCAGCTTGGGCGCCACGATGGCAAAGCCGCCCAGGTACGCAAAGCTCGAGCCCAAAAACGCCGGCACCTTGCCGCCGGTGATGACGTGGAAGAGCAGCGTGCCCAGCCCCGCGCACAGCAGCGAGGTCGAAACGCTCAGGCCCGTCAGCAGCGGCACGAGCACGGTGGCGCCGAACATCGCGAACATGTGCTGCAAGCCCAGCACCAGCACGCGCGGCGTGCCGAGCTTTTTGGCATCATAGATGCCCTGCGAATAATCTACCTTTTCGCTCATGATACATCCTCCTCATTCTGGCCGAAAAAAAGGTGCCGCTGTGTTCAAACAGCGACACCCGGCTTTACGGCATCCAAAACGGAAAAGAAAACACCATGCCCTTGCAGCAGCTGTACCGTACGAAGCCGCAGGCCCATGGCGCACCCCTCCCTTTGTCCTTGACAGTATAACAGAAACACAGCCGATGTGCAAGAGGGAAAACCCTGCCTGCGCAAAAAGAAAGGCCGGCGCTTTACGCCGGCCTCAGACTGTCGAAAAAAATGTTTTCCGAATCCATCGCCCTCGGCTGACATGCGCGGACGAGGGCGATACCTCTAGAGCAAAAAATGCCGTTCGAGTCGCCTTTAGGCATGAGAACGACATTTTTTGCGACGGGGTGTGTCCAAGAGAGGGGCGCAGGCGGACTGGCGCAGCCAGCTTAGCCGAGCCCCTCTTTTGCAGCGTGTCGAGTTTCTCGACACGCTGAGGCCGGCGTTTTACGCCGGCCTGTGACGGATAGGCTCGCTGCGGTTCACAGCATCACGTTGGTGCCGTGCACCTCGATATCGCGGATGATGGAACAGACGGAATAAACACCACGGCCCAGTGCTTTAAACGCAAGGCCCAAATCACGCATGCTCATGGCATGTACCTCCTTTCCATGTGTTTTGTCTCTAAATCTACTATAGCAGGGGGCAAAGCACGATGCAAGAGGGTGCGCCGATGAAAGAATTTAACGCGAGGGTTGCCAAAAATTGACGGTGTTTGGTATAAAAACGACTGTCCGCCAGCGGCGGACAGTTTCGCGAAAGCATGCGAAGACCCGCGGCATCAGGCGGGCAGCGCCGTGCGCAGAAACTGGATGCCGGCGCCCAGCAGGCGCGGGCCCAGGTGGACGGCGAGCGTAGCGCTCAGCTGCCCGTGCACAAGGCACGCAAAGTCCGGCAGGGCTTTTTTGAGCGCGGATTCCAGCGCGGCGCCCTCCTCGGGCACGCCGCCGTCGCACACGACAAGGTTGTAGCGCACCCGCGCGCCGCCCGCGGCGGCCTGCTCTTTGGCGACCATGGCGGTCAGGCGCTCCAGCAGCCAGGGCGCCACGGCCTTGCGCCCGCGCACCTTGGCGGGCGTGTAGATCACGCCGTCGGCGTGGTCGAACGAGAGGATGGGCTTGATGTTGAGCAGCGTGCCGGCGATGGCGGTGGCGCGCCCGATGCGCCCGCCGCGCTGCAGGTATTCCAGCGTGTCCAGGCTGAAGAACACCGTCGTGTCCTCGATGAGCTGCTCGGTCAGCTTGGTCAGCAGGTGGAACGGCACCCCGTGCGCCGAATACTGCGCGGTCTGCAGCGCCAGGATGCCCACGCCGATGCTGGAGGATTTTGTGTCATACACGGCGACCTCCATCTCCGGGCGCTCGGCGGCCTCGAGGCGCAGCAGGTTGGCCGTGCCGGAGAGCACCCCGGCGATGGGCAGCGCGATGACGTGGCGGTACCCCTCGTCATAGATGGCGTCCAGCACGGCGGCGATGTCCTCCTGCCGCGGCAGGCTGGTGGTGAAGCGCTCCTTTTTCTGCCGCGCGTAGATCTCCTCGACGGTGATATCGACCCCGTCGCGGTAGGTGGTCTCGCCGCTCGTGATGCACAGCGGCAAAAGGAACAGCGGATAATTCTTAAAGCATTCCTGCGGCAGGTCACAGTTGGAGTCGGTCAGGACGGCGACCTGCGGCTTCGCTTCGCCCATGATGCGCGGCCTCCTCGCGTTTTTTCTTATTATACCCCGCGCAGGGCCCGGCGTCAATCAAGCGAAAGCGAACAAACTGTTAAAAAATGCCCCCGGCACAAGGGCGTTGCCCGGGCCGGGGGACGGCGCGCGCTCAGCCGTGCGGGGCCTCGCGGTGCCACTGGGCCAGGCGGGCCACCGTCTCGTCGTCCTCGATCCAGCCGCCGATATCGCTCGCGGCGGCGTTGGGGGCAAGGCGCTGCTGGAGCCCCGGCATCTGCCCGGCCAGAAAATCCCGCGCGTAGCCCTGCCGCCCGGGCAGGACGTGGTGCAGCACCTCGGCGTCCTGCGGCGGCATGGTGGAATCCAGCGGCGCGTCGCCGTCGGGGGCAACGGGCTCCAGGCGGCGGGCCTCCTGCCCGCGGGCGGCGTTGAGCGGCACATCGGGGCGCGGGGCGTGCTTTTTGTGCTTGGACATGGCAAACGGCCTCCTTTGAAATGTGTGGTGCCGTTAGTATGCCCGCCGCCGGCGCGGCGCTTGCGCGCTGGATGCTTTTGGCAGCAAAACGCCGCCGGACAGAGCGTCCGGCGGCGGCAGAGGGATGTTTTCAGCAGAGCTCAGGTTTAAAGTGGAACGTGAACGCGAAGTGCTCGCCCGCCACGCGGTACTGCGGGGCCAGCTGCGGCCCGCAGCTGGCCGAGCCGATGCCGCTCTGCCCATGGTCGATGCACAGCACCGTCGAGCCGCAAGGCTCCAGCTCAAAGTTGTGGGCCTTGGCGGCAAGCTCCTGTGCCGTGTAGGGCGAGGCATTGAAGCAGAACGCCTGCTCGCTGTACACCGTCAGGCGGGCGCCGCCGCCCTCCGCGCACACATACTCGCAGTCCCAATGGCTGCCGTTTTCCTGCGGGCGGATATAATCCTCGTGCAGGTCGGCCACGTCGGCGGCAAAGCGCCCGCGCCGGCAGGCGTGGTGCTTGTCGATGTAGCTCTCGTCGGGGCCGTAGCCGTAGTAGGTCACGCGGCGCATCGCCCGCGGCAGGAACAGCCGCACGCCGAGGCGCGGCAGATAGGCCTCGTGCGTGGTGAAAAAGTCTCCGTCCGGGGGCAGGGCGTCGTCGCCCGCGTGGCGGTCAAAGTACTCGCCCAGCGGCCCGCGCTTGATGGCATTGCGCTCGACGGCAAAGTCAGCCGTCAGGGTGCCGTTGGGCATCACATGCCAGCGGCAGGCGATGTCCAGGTATTTCTGCCGCCACAGCGGCGCCATCGAGGCGGTCACCGTGACCTCCACGCCACCGTCCGCAGCCTGCGCGGCGCGCACGGTGTAGGCGCGGGTGGTCATGCGGTCATACCCGGCGGCGTACCACATCGCCTTGACGACGCGGTCGTTGTCGGTGGGGGCGCGCCAGACGTTGAGCTCCATCGGTCGGTCGAGCAGTGCGCGGCCATGCAGCACAAGGCTCTCGAACAGGCCGGTGCGCTTGTCAAGGGTGTAGCACAGCGCCGCGCCCTCGATGGTCAGCCGGCAGTCGTCCTCATGCCAGCGCAGGGCCGGCGCCGGCGCGGCCTCCGCCGCCAGCAGCGCGGTGAGCGCCGCGGTGTGCCCCGTGTGCAGCGGCAGCTGGTCAAAGCCGAGGGCAAAGCCCGCCTCGCGGAAGTGGTCGGCGTGCCGCAGGCGCGCGGTCAGCAGCAGCGAAACATCGCCCGCCGGCGCCGCCGGCAGCGGGATGGGCAGCGTCACGGCCTTTTTGCCGCGCGGCGGCACGTCCAGCAGCGCGGGGTCGGTGATGTCGCCCTTGGCGGTCTCCTCACCGTCGCACAAAACCTGCCAGGAAAGGTACAGGCAGTCCTTCAGATTCAAAAAGTCCAGGTTGTTTTGCAGGATATACTCTCCCGGCGCCGCGCCCGCGTGCACGCGCAGCGGGCGGTGGACGTTCTTGTATTCCCGCAGGCCGGTCGAGGGCCTGCGGTCGGGCGTGACAAGGCCGTCCATGCAGAAGTTGCCGTCCTGCGGGTACTCGCCGGAATCCCCGCCGTAGCCGAACTTCGTGCGCCCGTCCGGGGTCTGGCCCAGCACCACCGCGTGGTCGCACCATTCCCACACAAAGGCGCCGGCAAAGGTGTCGTACTTTTCCTCGAGCCGGTAGTAATCCTCCACGTCGCCGGGGCTGTTGCCCATCGCGTGCACGAACTCGCACTGGATGAACGGCTTGTCGGGGGCATTGTCAAGATAGGCCTCGATCTCGGGGATGGCGGCGTACATGCGGCTGTAAAGATCCAGGTTGGAATAATCGTTGCGTCCGCCCAGCGGATGCCGCGGCGCGTGCAGCGCGCCCTCATAGTGGCGCAGACGGTCGGGATCATACGCTTTCGTCCAGGCCAGCGCGGCCTCCAGCCCGCAGCCGTAGCCGGATTCGTTGCCCATCGACCAGACCAGCACGCTGGGGCGGTTTTTGTGGCACAGCACGTTTTTCTGCACGCGGTCGACGATGGCGGGCTGCCAGTCGGGGCTGTCGCTCAAAAACGGCGGGAACGGGTGCTTGTAGCCGTCGCGGTGGGCGTTGAGGTCGTACAGGTTGACGACGCCGTGGATCTCCAGGTCGCTCTCGGCGATGAGGTAAAAGCCGTATCGGTCGCACAGCTCGTAGAACTGCGGCATGTTGGGGTAGTGGCTCGTGCGGATGGCGTTGATGTTGTGCTGCTTCATCAGCGCAAGGTCGCGCTCGATGTGCGCGAGCGTCACGGCGGAGCCGACGAAGGGGTCGCTGTCATGCCGGTTGACGCCGCGGAAGCGGATCTTTTTGCCGTTGAGCAGCACGACGCTGTTCTCGACCTTGACCTCGCGCAGGCCCACCCGCTCGCGGATGGTCTCGCCGTCGGTCTCCAGCAGCAGCGTGTACAGGTACGGCGCCTCGGCGTTCCACAGCGTCGCGTTCTCGAGCGTGAAAGCGATGGCGCCGCCCGCGCTCTGCCCGGCGGCGGCCCTTTGCCCGTCGGCGTCCAGCAGCGTGTAGCGCACCGGCTGCGGCGCGCCGGCAAATTCCAGTGTCACCGTGATCTCGGCGCTGCGGTACGCGTTTTGGAGCGCCGTGTGCACAAAGTAGTCCCGCAGATGGTTTTTGGGGCGGGCCAGGATGTACACGTCGCGGAAGATGCCGGAGGTGCGGAACTTGTCCTGATCCTCGAGATAGCTGCCGTCACACCACTTGAGCACCAGCACCGCCAGGCGGTTGGCGCCCTCGCGCAGGTGGGGCGTGATGTCAAATTCGGCCGTCGAATGGCTGACCTGATGGTAGCCGAGGAGCTGCCCGTTGAGCCAGACATAGCAGCAGGAATCGACGCCCTCGAGATCCAGATAAAAGGCGTCGGTGCCGGCGGGCTTTGTGTAGCGGAAATCCAGCACATAGGCGCCGCAGGGGTCGTCGTGCGGGACGTAGGGCGGGTCAAAGGGGAAGGGGTAGCGGGTGTTCGTGTACTGGTGGCGGTCATAGCCGTGATCCTGCCAGTTGGAGGGCACCGGGATGGTATCGAAGCGGGAGGTATCGTACGTTTCGGCGTAAAAGGCATCCTGGCAGTCATAGACGCTTGAGAACCAGCGGAACCGCCACGCGCCGTTGAGCAGCGTGAAACGGTCGGTCTCGGCGCGGCAGATCCAGTCCGGCGCCTGCGCGGGCGAGGTGGGCACATAATAGGCGCGCGGCGCCTCGGTGCCGATGTCCAGGACGGTCGGGTCCTCATAATAGCGGGGGATGAGCATGGCGGTCGGCTCCTTTTTTGTTGGGATCACTGCCATTGTAGCAGAGAAACGCCGCGCCGTAAAGCAAAAAAATACCCCCGGGCTTGCAGCGTGTCGAGTTCCTCGACACGCTGCAAAAGAGGGAGCCGCGCACGGCGGGCCATGCCCGCCGCCTGCCAAAATATGAGATATCGGCCCTGCCCGCGCATGTCGGTCAGGGCCGATAGATGAAAAAGGCCATTGGGCGGCCCGCCGCGCTTCCCGGCTTTTTACAGCAGCTTCTGGTCGACCACGACATCCTCGCTGTCCTCATCGGGGCGTATCTGAACGAGCAGCTTGCCCAGCGAGGTATTGCCGTCGGTGTCCATGGCGGTGATGTTGACGAGCAGGCTGTCGATGTCCAGCAGCGTCGCGTTGGCGCTGACATGGATGGTGAATTTGTCCCCCTCGCGCTCGGCGACCGAGCCGAGGGTCAGCTGCTTCGCGTCGGCCCAGGCCGAGAACAGCACCGCGACGCTGCCGCCCTCCGGCGCGATGGCGGTACACTCCACATCAAAGCCGGTCTCGGTCAGGTCGACGGCGTTGATCTCCCGCAGGATGGGCGCGCTGCCGCTGTACGCGGCGCTTTCCGCGGCGCGCCCGGCCACCAGCAGCGCTGTGCGCTGCGTGATGCGCCCGCCGTAATCGTCGCTGGCGGTCAGGGTGAGCGTATAGCTGCCGGTGGGCAGCGCGGCGAGATCCAGCTGGTCGTTGAGCTGTGCAAGGTCGAAAGCCGTATCGTCCGGCGCCGCCGCGGCGGTCTGCAGGGGGGTGCCGCCGTCCGTGGCGA
The DNA here is from genome assembly GCA_947628865.1 of uncultured Gemmiger sp. Taxonomy (GTDB): domain Bacteria; phylum Bacillota; class Clostridia; order Oscillospirales; family Ruminococcaceae; genus Gemmiger. Next base: position 9,318 of record CANRBN010000015.1, on the reverse strand, counting down.
TGCTCAGCTGCACCGCCGTGATGGCGGCGGGCGAGGTCAGCGTGCCGGCGAGCGCAAAGTCCGAGCCGGGCGCAAGGCGGGTCGGGTACACAAAATCATGCGCCGTCAGCGATGTGCCCACGCCCTGCGGCGCGTTGGTATCAAGGCTGACATACCAGTAGGAATGGGCTTTCGTGATGCTGATGCTGGCCTGGCTCACGGGGTAGCGCCCGGACGGCGCACTGGGCGCCGGGTCGGAGCAATAGAGCGTGCCGTCGGTATAATCGGTCACGAGGATGGCGTGCGGATAGCTGCGGTTGTAGACGACGATGCCCTCGGGATGGTCGCGCAGCAGCGCGACGATCTGGTCGGTCACCGACTGCTTGCGGTCAAAATCGCCGTAGCCGACGGTCATGCCGCTGATGGTGAACTGGTGCGAAAGCCCCACATAGCTCCACGCCACGCGGCGCAGGCGGCTCTCGGTCAGGGCGGCCCAGTCCTCCAGCCCGTCCAGATACGCGCGGCGGCGCAGCATCATGGCGGCGGAGGCCAGCGTGCAGGTGTTGGAGCGCTGCTGCTTGGCGTAGAACCCGTCGACGTCGTCAAGGCCGGTGCGCAGGTCAGCCGCCAGCGCCAGGGGCGCCGCCGTGACGAACAGGCACAGGGCCAACAGCAATGTCAGTAGGCGTTTGCGCATAAAACAGGGGATCCCTTTCCATGGTAGTCGGGGCGCCGGCCTGCCACAAGATGTTGGCGGCGCCCCTGCAACAACAAACAGTTTACAACTTTCTTACAATTTTGTCAACCGTCCAAATGTTGCGGAAATGTTAAAATTCGGCGATTTTACGAAAAAACATGGCCTTTTTCGCGCGCTTTGGCGGCGGCCCCGCCGGGGCCGCCGCCGGCAAGGAGCGCGGAGCGGGGTCAGGCGCCGTACAGCAGCTGCCAGGTCTCGTACCCCAGCACGCCGTCCGGCTTCAGGTTCTTGACGACCTGATAGGCCATCACGGCGTTCGCGGTGTCGGCGCCGTAGCGCCCGTCCTCGGCCAGCCACGGCACCAGCAGGCGCAGCTTTGCCTGCGCGCTGCGCACGGTCGCGCCGGCGTCGCCCCGGCGCATGCTGATGCCTGGCCAGATCTCGCCCGCGCCGCGCACCGCCGCGTAGGCGGCGTACAGGGCGTCCCAGGTATCGGGGCCGACGGCGCCGTCCTCGGCAAGGCCCGTGAGCTTTTGGAACATGCGCACGGCGCGCAGCGTATCGGGGCCGAATTTGCCGTCCACCGTCAGCCGGGGCAGCTCGGGGTAGCGCACGCGCGCCTCGTTGAGCCACAGCTGGATGAGCGCCACGTCGGAGCTTTCGCTGCCCTCGCGCCAGATGGTGCCGCCAAAGGCGGGCATGGCATTGCTTGGCATGGATGGTTCCTCCTTTCGATGTGCGGCGCCCGCCGGCGCCGCTGTCCCATGCTATGCCGGCGCAAAAGCAAATGCCCCGCCGGTCGTGCCGGCGGGGACGATGCTTTCAAAATGGATGCGGGGCGGCGTCCTGGCCGCGGCGCTCATTCGTACAGCGGGTAATGCGCGACGAGGTCGGCCACGCGGGCGGCCACATCGGCCTTTTTGGCGTCAAAATCAAAGATGCAGTCGGCGATGCAGCCGGCGATGACGCGCATCTGCGCCGGGCCCATGCCGCGCGTCGTCACCGCCGGGGTGCCCACGCGCAGGCCGCTCGTCACAAAGGGGCTGCGCTTCTCGCCGGGCACAGTGTTCTTGTTGGCGGTGATGTGCACCTCGTCGAGCTTCTGCTCCAGCTCCTTGCCGGTGCAGGCCTCGTCCGACAGGTCGATGAGCATCAAATGGTTGTCCGTCCCGCCCGAGACGAGCTTCACCCCGCGCGCGGTCAGCGCTTCGGCCAGCGCGGCGGCGTTTTCGACGATGGCCTTGGCATACGCCTTGAACGCCGGCTGCAGCGCCTCGCCGAAGCAGACGGCCTTGGCGGCGATGACATGCTCGAGCGGCCCGCCCTGCGTGCCGGGGAAGATGGCGCTGTTGATGCGCTTGGCGAGATATTCGTTGTTGGTCAGGATCAGGCCGCCGCGCGGCCCGCGCAGCGTCTTGTGGGTGGTCGTGGTCACCACGTCGGCATAGGGCACGGGGTTCTGGTGCATCCCGCCCGCGACCAGCCCGGCGATGTGCGCCATATCCACCATCAGCATGGCGCCGTAGCCGTGGGCGATGGCGCCGAGCTTTTCAAAGTCGATGGCGCGCGGGTAGGCCGAGGCCCCCGCCACGAGCAGCCTGGGCCGCACCTTTGCCACCTGCCTGGCGAGCGCGTCATAGTCGATGCGCCCGTTTTCGTCCACGCCGTAGCTGACGAAATCGTAGTTTTTGCCGCTCATGTTGGCGGGGCTGCCGTGCGTCAGGTGCCCGCCCTGCGAGAGATCCATGCCCATCACGGTATCGCCGACGTCCAGCAGCGCGAAATACACGGCCAGATTGGCCTGCGCGCCGGAATGGGGCTGCACGTTCGCGTACTTGGCGCCGAACAGCCGGCAGGCGCGGTCGATGGCCAGCTGCTCGATCTCGTCGATGAACGCGCAGCCGCCGTAGTAGCGGTGGCCGGGGTAGCCCTCGGCGTATTTGTTGGTCAGCACGCTGCCCATGGCCGCCATCACGGCGGGGGAGACGATGTTCTCGCTGGCGATGAGCTCGATGTTCTGCCGCTGGCGGGCAAGCTCCCGCCCCATGGCGGCGCCGAGCGCCGGGTCGGCGGCGGCCACGAGGCCGATGGTGTCCGGCATGTCCTTGTACATGGAAAAAGGCTCCTTTCAGGGTATACTTGGTTTCACAGGCTGCCCTTGGTCGAGGGGATGCCCGCCACGCGCGCATCCGTGCGGGTGGCGGCGTCCAGCGCCCGGGCAAAGGCCTTGAACAGCGCCTCCAGCTTGTGGTGGTCGTTTTCGCCGTACAGCACCCTCAGATGCAGATCCATGGCCGCCGCATAGCTCACCGCGTAAAAGAACTCCCGCGCCATCTGGGTGTCCATGCCGCCGCAGGCGGGCGAAGAAAAGGCGGCGTCATACACGAAGTACGGCCTGCCGGACAAATCGATGGCGCACAGCGCCAGCGTTTCGTCCATCGGCAGCAGCGCGGAGCCGTAGCGGGCGATGCCGCGCTTGTCGCCCAGCGCCTGCCGGAGGGCGGTGCCCAGCGCGATGCCGGTGTCCTCGATGGTGTGGTGGCTGTCCACGAACAGGTCGCCGTCACAGTGCACGGCCAGATCGAACAGGCCGTGGCGGGCAAAGCTGTCCAGCATATGGTCAAAAAAGCCGATGCCGGTGTGGATGTCGGCGTTGCCGGCGCCGTCCAGATCGACGGTCACCGAGATGCGCGTCTCGCGCGTGTTGCGCACGACGGTCGCTTTGCGCGGCATAAGCGGCGCCCCCCTTCCTCAAAAAGGCAAAACAGCTGTATCTACTATAACATCTTTTGCGCCCGCCGTCAATTTCCGGCGGCGCGGGGCGTTTGCGGCGTGGATTTTTGCCAGCCGGATGCAATGTTTACGATTTTGCAACATATCTGCGCGCGGTTTGCGCTACAATACAGACAAAGTTTTACGGGGGAAAGGGGGCCGCGCGCATGGGCAGGCTCATCGGCATCGACCTTGGCACCACCAACAGCTGCGCCGCGGTCATCGAGGCGGGCCGCCCCGTCGTCATCCCCAACGCCGAGGGCCAGCGCACCACCCCCAGCATCGTGGCGTTCACCCAAAACGGCGAGCGCCTCGTCGGCGGGCCGGCCAAGCGCCAGGCGGTCACCAACGCCGCCGGCACCGTGGCCAGCGTCAAGCGCCTCATGGGCACGGACGCGCGCCTGCCCATCCACGGCAAGAGCTATACGCCGCAGCAGATCTCGGCCTTTCTCCTGCAAAAGCTCAAGGCCGACGCCGAGGCCTACCTCGGCGAGCCGGTCACCGGCGCCGTCATCACCGTGCCCGCCTACTTCAACGATGCCCAGCGCCAGGCCACCAAGGACGCGGGCCGCATCGCGGGGCTGGAGGTCAAGCGCATCATCAACGAGCCGACCGCCGCCTCGCTCGCCTACGGGCTCGACAATGGCCGCGCCCAGACCGTCATGGTCTACGACCTCGGCGGCGGCACGTTCGATGTCTCGCTCATCCGCATCGGCGACGGCATCGTGCAGGTGCTCGCCACCTGCGGCGACAATCGCCTCGGCGGCGACGATTTTGACGCCCGCATCGTCGGGTGGCTCGCCCGGGATTTCCAACAGGAGCACGGCGTCGACCTTTTGGCCGACCCCGTCGCCGCGCAGCGCCTGCGGCAGGAGGCCGAGCAGGCCAAGATGGCGCTCTCCGCCGCCACGCAGACGGCCATCGACCTGCCGTTCATCGCCACCGGCCCGCAGGGGCCGCTGCACCTGCATGCCGAGCTCACCCGCGCGCACTTCGAGCAGATGACCGCTGACCTCATCGAGCGCACGGCCCTGCCGGTGCGCAACGCCCTGCAGGATGCCGGCCTCGCCGCCAACGACCTTGACCAGGTGCTGCTCGTCGGCGGCTCCACGCGCATGCCGGCGGTGCAGGCCAAGGTGCAGCGCATGGTGGATGTCGAGCCGTCCAAATCCCTCAACCCGGACGAGTGTGTCGCGCTCGGCGCGGCCGTGCAGGCCGGGCGCCTCGGGGGCGAGGCCCTCACCGCCGGCGAGAGCCTGCTGCTGCTCGACGTCACCCCGCTCACCCTCTCCATTGAGACGGTCGGCGGTGTCGCCACGCACCTCATCGCGCGCAATTCCACCATCCCCACGCGCTATTCCCGCGTGTTCACCACCGCCGCGCCGTTCCAGAGCACGGTCGAGATCAAGGTCCTGCAGGGCGAGCGCGAGCTCGCGCGCGACAACCGCCTCATCGGCAACTTCACGCTCACCGGCATCAAGCGCGCGTGGGCGGGCGTGCCGCAGATCGAGGTCACGTTTGACATCGACGCCAACGGCATCGTCAAGGTCAGCGCAAGGGACCTTGATACCGGGCGCGAGCAGGGCATCACCATCACCGGCACCTCCAATTTAAGCGAGGCCGAGATCGAGCGCGCCGCGCGGGATGCCGCGCTCTACGCCACGCAGGACAGGGAGCGCCGGGCCGCCATCGAGGCGCTGGACGCCGCGCAGGCCGCGCTCTACCGCGTCAACGCGGCGCTGGGCGGCCCCGCCGGCAAGGCCCTTGACCGCGAGGCCAGGGCCCGCATCCGGGAGGCGCAGAAGGCGCTCGAGCGCGCGCTGCGCGGCAAGACCGCGGAGCGCATGGCCCCCGCCGACACCGCCGCCCTCACCGCCGCGCGCACGGCGCTGGAGGCCGCCGCCGCGCCGCTGCTGTAGGACCGGCATACAGGGATCGCACAAAAGCATCCGCCCCCCGAACCGCCATGCGGCGGCCAGGGGGGCGTTTTTGCTGTGATCGCTGTGATGATAAGGCCTTATTCGTCGTCGCCGGCCAGATTGCCCAGCGCCTTGGCCTGCTCGATGACCTTGGCCTCCAGCATCTGGGGCAGCGTCTCATACCGCACGAAATCGAACGTGAACCAGCCGCGCCCCTGGGTGAGCTGGCGCAGGAACGTGGTGAAATCCTGCATCTCGGCCATCGGGATCTCGGCCTCCACGATCTGGTCATGCGGGGCGTCGGGGTCGGGGTTCATGCCCAGCACGCGGCCGCGCCGCTTGGTGACCTCGCCCATGATATCGCCGGTATAATCAGCCGGCACATGCGCCTGCAGCGTGCCCACCGGCTCCAGCAGCACGGGGCCGGCCTGCGGCACAGCCGCCTTGTAGGCCAGCTTGGCCGCCATGATGAACGCCATCTCGCTCGAGTCCACGGGGTGGTAGCTGCCGTCCAGCAGCGTGGCCTTCATGCCCACCACGGGGTAGCCGGCCAGCACGCCCTTCTCGGCGGCCTGCCGCACGCCTTTCTCCACCGCCGGGAAGAAGTTCTTGGGCACGCTGCCGCCGAACACTTTCTCCTCGAACAGGATCTCGTCGCCCTCGCAGGGGCTGAACTCGATCCACACATCGCCGAACTGGCCGTGGCCGCCGGTCTGCTTTTTGTGGCGGCCCTGCGCCTTGAACGTCTTGCGGATGGATTCACGGTAGGCGACGCGCGGCTCCTCGAGCGTGACCTCGACGCCGAACTTGTTCTTGAGCTTGGCGACCGCCACCTCGAGATGCACGTTGCCCAGGCCCGCGATGACCTGCTGCTTGGTCTCGGGATCCATGACGTAGGTGATGGAGGGATCCTCCTCGATCAGGCGGCCAATGGCGCCCGAGACCTTGCCCTCGTCGCCCTTTTTGGCCACGCGCACCGCCATGCGGTAGGTGGCGATGGGGTAGACCGGCGCCGGCAGGCTCACCACGCGCGCGGCGTCGCACAGCGTATCGCCGGTGCGGGCGCTCATCTTGGCCACGGCGCCGATGTCGCCGGCCACGATGGCGGGGGTGTCGGTCTGCTTTTTGCCGCACACCGTCACCGTCTTGCCAAGGCGCTCGGCCTGGTTGGTGCGGGCGTTGGTCACGGTGGCGCCGCCCACCAGCTTGCCGGAAAGCACCTTGATGTAGCTCAGCTTGCCCACGAACGGGTCGGCCACCGTCTTAAAGACGTAGGCGCACAGCGGGGCGGCGGGGTCGGCGGTGAGGGAGACCTCGTTGCCGTCGGCATCGGTGGCGGTGGCGGCGGCGGTATCGCCGCCGGGCAGCAGCTCCTTCATGTTGAACAGCAGCATATCCAGCGCCTGCCGGTTGACGGCGCTGCCGCAGAACACCGGCGTGATCTGGCCGCTGCGCACGCCCGCGGCCATGCCGCGCACGATCTCCTCGGTGGTGAAGGGCTCGCCCTCAAAGAACTTCATCATCAGCTCTTCGTCGGTCTCGGCGATGGCCTCGTCCATGGCGGCGATCAATCCCTCCAGGCGGTGGCCCAGATCCGGCAGATCGATCTGGATCTGCTTGCCGTTCTCATACCGGAACGCCTTGCGGCTGAACAGGTTGATGTACGCGACGGTGCCGTCGTCCAGGCGGGTGGGCACCACGGCGGGGCAGACGCTGGGGCCGAACTCGGTCTTGAGGCCCTCGAGGATCTTGAAGTAATCGGCGTTCTCAAGATCCATCTTGGTCACGAAGATCATGCGGGCCTTGTTGTTCTTGACCGCCAGCCGGTAGGCCTTCTCGGCGCCGACCGAAACGCCCGACCGCCCCGAAACGCACACCAGCACGCTCTCGGCTGCCGCGGCGCCCTCCACGGCGCCGGTCTCAAAATCGAACAGGCCGGGCACGTCGATAAAATTATACTTGATGCCGTCCTTTTCGACCGGCACGACGCTGGCGTTCAGCGATACCTGGCGGCGGGCCTCCTCGGGGTCAAAGTCACTGGCGGTGGTGCCGTCCTCAACGCGGCCCATGCGCTCGGTGGCGCCGCTCATGTACAAAAGTGCCTCCACCAGCGTGGTCTTGCCGCAGCCGGAATGCCCGGCCACCAGAATGTTGCGGATATCTTTGCTTGCGTAGTCCATAGGATACTAACCTCTTTTCACGCCGCGGGCGGCAGGCCCGCCGGCGTAGGATTTTGCCTGGCGGAAACATCAGCGCGGGTACGCAGGGCCACCAATCTGTTTTCTACTTTACCACAAATCGCGCGCGTTGGGAACAGTTTTTTGGGAAAAATGCGAAAAAAACTGTCCCGCCGGGCAAAAGGCGCCCGGCGGGGCAAACGCGGGGGCCGCGGGCGCTCACGGCGCGGCGAGCTGCAGCGCCAGCACGGTGCAGTCATCCCGCGTGCCGCCGGGGCGCCGCCCCGCCGCCAGCAGCACCGCCTGCGCCAGCTGCGCGGGGCCGTGCCCCAGCCTTGCGCACTGCGCCAGCTGCTGGAGCAGCCAGTCCGGCCCGTCGGCGAGCAGCCCGTCCGACACGGCCACCACGATATCGCCCGCCGCCAGCGTCAGCGCCGCGGCCTTGCCGGTCACGGTGCCCAGCACGCCGATGGGCAGCCCGCCCGCCTCCACGGCGCGCGGCACGCCGCCGCGGATCAAAAAGCTCGGCGCCGCGCCGGCCTTGTAGCAGGCGGCGCGCCCGGTGTACAGATCGACCGTCCACAGATCGAGCGTCGCGCCGGATTCCTGCTCGCCGTTCTTGAGCCCCAGCGCCGTGTTCACCAGCCGCGCGGCGCTCTCGGCGGCAAGGCCGGCGCGCAGCAGCTGCGAGATGAGCCGCACGGCCATCCGCCCGTCCACGGCGGCGGCGGGCCCCACGCCCATGCCGTCGCACAGCAAAAGCTGGGCGCGGCCCGCGCTGTCACAAAACTGCTCCCAGGCATCGCCGCTCACCTCCTGGCCGGCGGCGGGGCGGTTGGCGGCGCCGAACACGGCGCGCAGCTGCGGGCGCTCGGCAAAGCGCAGCGTGGTCACGGCGTGGTGGCTATGCGCCTCCGGCGGCGCGAATTCCCGCCGGCAGACATGCCCCAGCTCGGCGGCCAGCGCGGCGAGCTCCTCGGGCGTGAACGCGGCGCGCGCCACCGTCACCCGCGCGCTCATGCGGCCATACAGGTCGGTCGAGACATCGCATTCCAGCGCCTCCAGCCCGATGTCGGCAAACAGCTGGGCGGCCTTGGCCTGGCGGGCGGGGTCGGGCAGGCCGGTCTGCTCCAGCTGGGCGGCCAGCTGTGCCAGCGCCGCCGCGATGGCCGCGTACTGGTCGGTCAGGGCGGTGCGCAGCTCGGCGGCGCGCCCGCGGCTCTGGCGGCGGCTGCGCCACAGCCGGTAGCCGTGCCCCACGGTGCCGCACAGATCGCTCGGGTGCAGGCAGGCCGTCAGCATCCCCTGCAGATCCTCGATCTCCACCCTGCCGCGCATCTCGAGCGGGGCCTTGAGATGGTACAGCCCGTCCACCATGGCGGAATAGCTTTGCAGCCAGCAGCGCTCGCGCTGCGCGCAGCCGCGGCACAGGCGGCGGGCGGTGTAATCGACCACAAAGTTGAAATCCTCCCCGCGCGGGGGCAGGCGGCGCTCGCACACGGCGTTGACGGTGTCGGCCACATCGGCCAGCGCCTCGGCCACAGCCGATACCCGCCCCGCCATGGCCGTGCCGGCGCCGCGCGGGGGCGCGGGGCGCGGCGCGTCGGCCTCCGGCTCCGGCAGCAGGGCGCGCAGCCACGCGCACGGCACGGCGGCGAACAAAACGGCCCCCAGCAGGGCGCTGAGCAGCGCGGGGAACAGCGTCTGCGGGTGCGGCACCGCCAGCGCGCACACCGTGAAGACCGCCGCCGCCAGCCCCGCCATGCGCCGGCGC
>CANRBN010000014.1 GCA_947628865.1 uncultured Gemmiger sp. | reverse complement strand
CGGTCAGAGCCTCGCGCCGGGCGGCGGACAGCGTGTCGGCGGGGGCATCGGTCAGGGCGGCGTCATCGCCGAAAGCGCGCCAGACGGCCTCGCGCGCGACCACCGGCCCCACGCCGGCAATCACCTTGCCCAGCGCCGCCGCGGCGGGCAGCGCCGTCCGGCAGGCGGCGGCGACGAGCTCGTCCGCCGGCACGGCGCAGAAATCCAGCCTGTCCGGCTTGGGCGGCAGCGTATAGGCAAGGCCGGGCAGCAGCTGGCGGACCTCGCTGTCCTCAAAATCCACGCGCTTTAGCGCGTTGATGATGCGCCCGTCCCGGATGAGCACCAGGTTGGAGTAGCGGCCCATGAGCTCGGCGGCCAGCGTGTTCCGGACAAGGTCGCCCATCTCGTTGGTGCAGGTAAAGGTAAAGTAGACGATGCGGTCGCCGGGCTCGCGCGTGACGGCGACGAGCCGCCCGCCGGTCAGGTGCTTGCGCAGCAGCATGCAGAAGCCCGGCGGGGTGAGCGGGTTCTCGAACGGTTCGTCGGTCAGGCAGACGCGGGCGGAGCCGCTGCGCGCCGAGAGCAGCAGGCGGTAGGTCTCGGTGCGGGTGCGCAGCGTGAGCAGCACCTCGTCGCGCGTGGGCTCGAAGATCTTGTCGATCTTGGCGTCCAGCAAAAGGCCGGCCAGCTCGCGGACGGCGAGGGCCAGCGTGGCGGCATCCATGGCCATGGGGATGGACCTCCGAAAAAGCGGTCTTCTCAAAAGGGATGCGGCGGGGCAAAGACCCCGCCCTACAGATACACAAACGGGTCGGTGTCGGTCTGCGCGGCGGCGACGCGGACGCCGGGCAGGCGTTCGGCCAGCGCTCCGGCAAGCGCCGGCGCCACAGGGTGCTCGGTCGCCCAGTGGCCGGCCACGACGAGCCCGACGCCCTTTTGCTTTGCCAGCAGCGCGATGTGGTGCGCCGCCTCGCCGGTGACGAGGCAGTCGGCGCCTTTTTCGATGCATTCGGCCAAAAAGCCGCCGCCGGCGCCGCTGACCTCGGCGAGGCGCCGCACCGGGCGCGCGGCCTCGACATAGCGCACGCCGGGGCCGAGCCTTTGGGCGCACAGCGCCGCGAGCGCGGCAGCCGTCGTGGGGCGCTCCAGCGTGCCGAGCCTGCCGCAGCCGTCGGCGATGGGCCCGGCGTCCGGGCCAAGGCCGAGGAGGGCGGCCAGCACATCGTTGACGCCGCCGGGCGCGGCGTCGAGGTTGGTATGCATGCAGATGGCCGAGATGCCGTTTTGCAAGAGCCGCGCGGGCACATCGTCGGCGCTGACGGCCTTGAGCGCGTCAAAGATCACGGGATGGTGCGCGACGATGAGCTCGCACCCCGCCGCGGCGGCCTCGGCCACGACCGCCGGGGTGATGTCGAGCGATGTGAGGATGGCGGTCACGGGGCGCCTGGCATCGACCAGCAGGCCGACGTTGTCCCACGGGGCCGCCAGCGCGGGCGGCGCGATGCTTTGCATGAGCTCGAGTACCTGCTGTACGCTTACGGCCATTGGTCTGCCTCCAGTTGCTGTATCAGGCGGTCGACCGCGGCGGCCTGCGGGCCGGCGCCGAGGCCACGGCGGGTCTTTTTGATCTTGCCGAGCTGCCAGGCGCGGTACTGCTCCGCCCCGGGCTGGCCGCGCACGGTGCCGCAGACGCACCACAGGGCGTCCGGCTCCCGTTTTTGGCCGGTATAGCGCGCGTCCATCACGGCATACCAGCGCCCGGCCGCGTTGCAAAGGGTCTCGCCCGCGAGGGCAAAGCCGTTGTGCGCCAGCCAGCGGCGCAGCAGGCCGTGCTTGGTGGCGGGCACGAGCACCAGATTGACGCTCCCGTCCAGCACCCACGGCGCGGCGGCGAGGATCTCGATGATGGTCTCGGCGCCAAGACCGGCGACGACGATGTCGTCCGCCTCGCCGGGGGCCAGCACGGCCAGCCCGTCGCCGCGGCGCAGCTCGACGCGGTCGGCCCAGGGCGCGCAGGTGCGGCGGGCCTTTTGCAGCGGGCCCTCGCGCACATCGCAGGCCAGCACGCGCGGGCAGCGGCCCGTGGCGGCGAGATACGCGCTGAGCTTGCCGTGGTCGCAGCCGATATCGGCAGCCGTATGCCCGGGGCGCACAAAGGCCGCCGCGGCGGCCAGGCGCGCATCGAGCGCGGGCGGGCGTTTATCCGGCGAGCTTTGCGAAATAGGCATTGAGCTCCTCCACCAGGGCGTCGGCGTCCGCGCCGTGCACCGCACAGGCCTCGGCCACCGTCTCGCCGTGGGCGGCGGCGCAGCCCAGGCAGTGCATGCCGGCGGAGAGGAAGATGGCCACGCTCTCGCGCAGGGGGTCGTTGTTGAGGATGTCGGCGATGACGGTATCTTTGGTGACGTTCATGGGGGTTTTCTTCCTTTCCTTTCGATAGCGGCGCAGGCGCAGCGCCCGCGCGAGCGGCGCGCCGTGGGTGGGCCAGAGGCCGATGAGCCAGTCCAGCGCCACAAACAGCAGCCACGGCAGCAGCGCCGCCCAGAACAGCGCGCCGGTCGCGAGCCTTGGCGGCACGCGGCGGTTGAGCACGATCTCGTCAAAGCGGACGGCCACGCCGCCCCAGCCGGCGGGGTCGAGGCGCAGGCGGGTGGTGCCGTAGGGCAGCCGGAACACATACCAGTCCCCGTATTGGCGGGCCCACACCATCTTGCGGGCGCTGAACGGCGCGTCGGGGCGGGTCTCATAGAAGGCGACGAACTCGCCCGGGCTCGAGCCGAACACGCACCGCACCCACAGCGTGCGGATGCCCCCGCCCTCCAAGATCAGCTGGGCGTCGTTGCTGGCGGTGATGATGGTCGACGCATCGACGGTTTCGATGTCGACCTGGGTGAAATCGGCCAGCGTCAGCTCGCGCTCGGGCAGGACGCCAACGGCCATCAGCAGCGGGTCGGCAAGGGTGGCCGCCAGCACGAGCAGCGCCGCCGCCAGGTACAGCCCGGCCAGCACGCGCCGGGCGTGGGCGCCCCACCAGGTGCAAAGATCCTGCCGCATGCCGGCCACCCCCCTTCTACTGTGCATTATACCCGCTTTGCGCAAAAACCGCAAGAGACCGGCTGTCGGTTCCCCTTGCAGCGTGTCGAAAAGTCGACACGCTGCAAAAGAGGGGTTTTGCGCACGGCGGGCCATGCCCGCCGCCTGCCAAAATATTTTGCCAAAAATATTTTGGCAGGGCGCAAACGCCCGAGCCTGCGCGCCAAGAGCCACCGCTTCGCGGTGGTTGCGCTACGGCAGGCGCCTGCGGGCGCACAGCGTTGAGCGAGGGCGCGACCGAAGACACGCTGAGCGCCCCGCCGGATGGCGGGGCGCTCAGGCAGACTGTCGAAAAAGATGTTTTCTGAATCCATCGGCCTCGGCTGACATGTGCGGACGAGGCCGATACCTCTAGAGCAAAAAATGCCGTTCGAGTCGCCTTTAGGCATGAAAACGACATTTTTTGCGACGGGGTGTGTCCAAGAGAGGGGCGCAGGCGGACTGGCGCAGCCAGCTTAGCCGAGCCCCTCTTTTGCAGCGTGTCGAGTTTCTCGACACGCTGGCTGAGCGCCCCGCCGGATGGCGGGGCGCTCAGGATGTTTTGGAAAAATCGGCTCAGCCGTTCTCACGCATTTTGGCAAAGCACTCGCTGCAATAGACGGGGCGATCCTCGCGCGGCTGGAACGGCACCTTGCACTCCTTGCCGCAGCTGGCGCACACGGCGTCGAACATCTGGCGCTCGCCACGGGTGGCGTTCTTGCGGGCATCGCGGCAGGGCTTGCAGCGCTGGGGCTGGTTCTCAAAGCCGCGGCTGGCGTAGAACTCCTGCTCGCCGGCGGTCCAGACGAATTCTTTGCCGCAATCCTTGCAAACTAGGGTCTTGTCTTCGAACATGATGGGTAACTCCTCTTTTTGTTATTTGCCCGCTGGAGAATGGTCAGAGCGCTGCTTGGTTGGATCAACGAAACAGATCACCAATCTACGGGGACACTTTGTATTTGACCAGGCCTTTGGCCTTGATCCTGTGGGATGGGCCCTCACGGCGCGCTGCGCAGCTTGCGGCGCGCGCGGGCCAGCGCGTTCTGCACCGCCTTGGGGGTGCTGCCCAGCGCGAGGGCGATCTGCCGGGGGGCGGCGCCGTCCAGGCTGGCCAGCAGCACGCGGCGCTCCAGCACGGACAGGCGCGTGCGGATGTTGAGCAGCACGGCGGCGACCTCTTCGTCGGCGATGGCGTGCTCCTCGGGCCCCGGCGCGGCGGAATCCTCCGGCAGGGGCACGCTGTAGTTGAGCGGCGCGTGCTTTTTGCGCAGGGCGCGGCGGCGGGCGCTGCGCTGCGCGTGGCGGATGCAGGCGGCGGCGTAGGCGGCAAAGCCGGCATGGCGCGCCGGGTCGTAGCCGCGCACGGCCGCGAACAGGCCGATGAGCCCCTCCTGCACGGCGTCCTCAAAGTCCAGGCCCGGTGCGCAGCAAACGGCGGCGCCCTTGCGGATGGCGGGCATCATGCGTGCGATCAGGGCGGCCATCGCGGCCTCGTCCCCCTGTTGGGCCTGTTGGAGCAGGCCCGCTTCCATCACATGCATCGGTATGCCCCCCTTGCCGGGCGACCGTCAACATCTATATTTTATAGAACGGGGGATGGTTTGTCAATCACTTTTTTGGTCAAAACGCGAAAAATTTTGTGTAAAATTCGGTTCAATTTTGTAAGATGGACGATTTGTCGTTTTTTGTTCAAACACAGCGGCCGCAAAAGGCGGGCCGTGACGCCCTGCCCGCCCCGAAAGCGGAGCGGGGCACAGCGGCACGGCCCTGGTTTCTGCCCGGGCGCGATACGGCCAGGGCCGGTATCAGACGAAGAGCGAGATGATGAACAGGATGATGATGATCGTGATGCCCATGACGGCGGTCATGCCGGTCTGGCACTTGTAGGCCTCCTCGGTCTTCATGTCGGAGAACTGCGACACGACCCAGAAGTAGGAGTCGTTGGCGTGCGAGGCCACCATGGAGCCGGCGCCGATGGCCAGCACCACGAGGACCTTGGCCACGGGGCTGACAAAGCCCATGGTCTCCATCAGCGGGGCCATCATGCTGGCGGTGGTGATCATGGCGACGGTGGACGCGCCCATGGCCAGCTTGAGGATCATCGCGATGATGAACGGGATGAGGATGCCGATGCCGGTGTTGACAAGGCCCTGCACGGAATCCGCGATGGGCAGCAGCTTGAGGATGGCGCCGAAGGAGCTGCCGGCGCCGGTGATGGCGAGGATGGCGGCGGAATCGGTAACGCCCTGGGTGACCCATTTGAGGGTGTTCTCTTTCTCACTGGCGGGGATCAGCGTCAGCGCCAGGAACACGCCCAGCAGCAGCGCCACGACGGGGTTGCCGATGAACATGACGAGCTGGTACAGCAGCCCCTCGCCGAGAGGCTTGGCCGGGAAATCGACGATGGAGGCGATGGCGATGAGCACGATGGGCAGCAAAATGGGCGAGAAGCTGTGCAGCGCGCCCGGCAGCTTGCCGTATTTCTCCTTGAGCTCATCGAGCGTGTACTCGGAGTTGGCGGGGATGTTGATGGTGCTTGCCACCTTCTTGGCATAGAGGATGGCGACCGCGACCGCCGGGATGGAGACGACCAGGCCGATCAGGATGGTCAGGCCGAGATCCGCCTCCAGCGTGCCGGCCATGGCGATGGGGCCGGGCGTGGGCGGGACGAGGCAGTGGGTGGCGTACAGGCCGCCGGAGAGGGCGGTGGCCATCACGGCCAGCGAGGTGTTGGACTGCTCGGCCAGCGCGCGGCTGATGGGGGAAAGGACGACGAAGCCGGAATCACAGAAGACGGGGATGCCGGTCACATAGCCCATGGCGCCCATGGCCACGACGCTGTTCTTCTTGCCGACGACGCCGAGGATGGTGTTGGCCATCGTGAGCGCGGCGCCGGTCTTTTCGAGGATGGTGCCGATGATGGTGCCACAAAGGATGACGATACCGATGCTGGTCATGATGCTGCCGAAGCCGTTCTTGACCTCATTGACCACCACCGTGGGGGTCAGGCCGGAATCCGGGTAGATGAAGCCCCAGAGCAGGCCCATGACCAGTGCGATCACCAGCATGACGATGAACGGATGCATCTTCAGCTTGGAGATCGCGATGACCATCAGCACGACGGCCAGGATGATCATCGCAAACAATAAGACGGTTTGCATTGCTTTCCTCCTTGTGTGTGTTGTTGGCGGACATATCACAAAGCCCGTAGGCCCTGCTTCTGTTTGTGGTGCTCGGCCAAAAGGCGCAGCAGGTATTCGCGCTCAAAGTCGGTGCAGTCGGCGAGGCCGAGGGCCTCGGTCAGGCGGCGCATGCGGTATTGCAGCGTGTTTTTGTGGATGAACAGCGCCGCGGCGGCCCGGCTGACGCTGCGGTCGGCGGCGTAGTAGCAGTCAGCCGTGCGCAGCAGGGCGTCCCGCTCCTGCGCCGCCACGCTGCGCCCAAGGCGGGCGTACAGCTCCTCGAGGAACGGCTCCTCCTGCATGCAGGTGTGCGCGAGGGTGTAGCGGCAGTGGGTGCGCAGCTCCGCCATGTCGTTGAGCTCCTGCGCGCACACGCGGTCGAGCAGGGCGGCCTGCGCGTAGGAGGGCTCGATGTCCCACAGGCTCTGGCACGGCGTGCCGAAGCTGAAGCGGTAGGTCTCGAGCAGGGCGGCCTCGGGCGTGCCGGGGCGGCACAGGCTCTCGCGCAGGGGCTGCCTGCGGTGCCCCAGGACGAGGACCAGGCGATCCTCCATGACGCCCCACACATCCCGCTGGGGGTGCAGGTGGCGCGCCAGCAGCACCGGCAGAAGCGGCGCCTGCGGCAGTGAGACCGGCTCGCCGCTCCTGGCCGAGACCACCGCCACCGTGACCGGCATCGCAAGGCGGATCTTGCGCGATTCCATCAGCGAGACGGCGTTCTGCACCGATGCCTCGCTGTGGTGGAGCAGGTCGCTCAGGATGCGGCCCCGGATCTCGCTCTCCGCCAGGCGGGGGCTGGCCATCGCCTCCAGCTGGTAGTATTTGGTGGCGTACACCTCCAAAAGGTGCGCCAGATACTGGATCTCGGTCGGGTCGCCGTAGATGCCGACCACGCCGATGATGGCGCCGCCCACGCGCAGGGGCATGTTGCAGCCCTCCTTGGCGCCGGGGTAGCGGTCGAGCTGGTCGCGGCGTATCTCCACCCGCCTGCCGGTGCGCACGGCCTCCAGCGCGCCCTGGTGGAACGTGCCGATGCGCTCGGTCTCGGTCGAGGCGACGATGATGCCCTCGGTGTTCATGATGTTGATGGTGCGCCCGCCCACCAGCTCGGACGTGACCGACACCAGTTCCTTTGCCAGCGATTCCAGCAGCATAGAATGTATTACCCCAAAAAGACGCTGTCGCCCACGGCGAGGTGGCAGCTTTGCAGCGCGGCGTCGCGGTGGATGGCGCACTCGGCCGCCTCGCCGGAGCAGTGGCTCATGCCCAGCAGGCCGAGGCCCATCTCCTTGAGGCGGCGTACCGTCTGCTGCACGCGCGCCTCGTCGGCCTCGACCAGATGGGTGCCGCCGAACACCGCCCACACGGGGCGGCCCAGCGCCGTGTACACCCGCTGCACCATGTTCAGGATGCCGGGGTGCGAGCACCCCACGAGCACCGCCAGCTTCCCGCCGGCGTCGATGGCCAGGCAGACCTCGTCGGCAAAATCGTCCGGCACAAAGCCCGCGGGCGTGCGCCGCACAAAGCGCGCGGGGATGGTCTCAAAGCTGTGCACGCGCGGGAAATCGGCGATGACCCAGACGCCGGGGAAGATCTCGGCGATGTCGGTGACGGTGCGGTGCCCGACGCCGTGCCCGGCCAGCAGGTCGGGGCCGAAGCCGGCGGACAGGTCGGTGTATTTTTGGCCGTTTTGGGCAAATTTCGGTTCAAAAAAATGGGGGCCGGTGTACAGCACGGGCGCGCCCGCGCCGCTTTCCAGCAGGTCACGGTAGCCGGCGGCGTGGTCATAGTGGCTGTGGCTGAGCACCACCGCGTCCAGCCCCGTCACCGGCAGGCCCAGCCGGTGCGCGTTGCGCCAGGGGGCATCGCCGGCGCCGCAGTCGAACAGGAAGCGGCAGTCCTCCCGCTCGACCAGATAGGAAAGACCGTGCGCGTTGACCAGCCCCTTGTGCTCCGAGGGTTGGTTGTCCATCAAGGCTGTGATGCGTACCATGTACCGTCGCCCGCCCTTCCCCGTTTTCGCGCGGATTCAACAATTCATATAAACAACGCTTCCGTTTTATAGGTATTATAACGCATTTTGCCCAAAATGGGAAGCGTTGTCTTTTGGTATCTATACTAAATTATGAACTTTTTTTGACGTCGGTTTTGTGCCAGAGCCAAAACCGGCCAAACCGACCGCCGGCCCTTGCAAACCGCGCGCGCCGCTTTTATAATAGGAAGTGAAAATGCGTTCCCTGCCGGGAGGTGAAGCTCCGTGATACGCGGATTTTGGCAGAGCAAATTGACGGTGGCGGCCATCGCGGCCCTGACCCTGGCCCTGACGGCGGCGGTCTGGGTGCGCAACCGCGCCTACCCCGTTTACATCCCGCTCGTCGCCTCGGTGCTGACGCTGGCCATCGGCCTGATCCTGGCGCGGCTGCTGGGCAGCATCGTGGCCAGCCTGCAGAACACCCGGGTGATGAGCCTTTTGCACGTCGACCTGCAGCCGGAGAAGTTTTTGGCCAAATACGAGCGCGTGCCGGCGGCGCTGCCCAAAAACAGCAAGAGCCATGTGCTGGCCTGCGCCTATCTGGCCGACGGCTACGCCGCGGCGGGCCGCTTTGACGAGGCCGCTGCGGCGCTGTGCCCGCCGGAGCGGGCCGGCTTTGGGGAGGACGCCGCGCTCGAGGCGCTGTATTACAACAACCTGTGCGCCTACGCGCTGGGCGCGGGACGGCTGACCGACGCGCGCGACGCCGCCGACAGACTGCTGCAGGTGCTCACCGGCGCCCGCGCGCAGAACCCCGCCCTGGCCGAAAACATGGCCGCGCGGGAAAAGCTGTACCGCAACCACCTTGCGGCGCTGCGCGGCCAGCACGTCGACCGCACCTGGCTGGAGCAGCAGCTGAACGCCTCACATTTTCTTTTGCATCGGCTGGAGATGGCGCAGGTGCTGGCCATCGCGGCGCGCAACTATAACGACAGCGCCGCCGAGGAGCAGTACCTGACCATGCTGGAAAAGGACGGCGGCGCCACCTGGTACCCCGCCTGGGCGCGCGCGCGACGCCAGAGCCGTGCGTAAGGGCGGCAGAACGAACGGCCCCCATGGCAAGGCCATGGGGGGCTTTTTTCAACGCTGCGGCGCCGACACGGGCTGTTCGACCCCCACCACCGGCATAGCAAAAGGCCCGCCTGTGGCGGGCCTAAGACTGTCAAAAAAACCAGAAGCAAGCATCCGCCTGCGGCGGCCTGAGGGCAGGCCGCCCTACGTCCATAACGATGGTATGCAGGATTTGAGACCGTAGGGCGGGGTCCTCTGACCCCGCCGGGGCGCGCGCGCGACGCCAGAGCCGGGCGTAAGGCCGGCAGAACGAACGACCCCCATGGCCTTGCCATGGGGGCTTTTTTCAACGCTGCGGCGCCGTCGCCCTGTTCGACCGACCCTGCCAGCACGACGAAAGGGCAGGCACGGGGTCTCCCGCGCCCTGCGCGACTGCCCGCCGGGCAGTTCGCGCGCCGGCGGGACGCAGGCCATGCGGTGCCGCAGGCCACTGCACACTTCGCAGCCGGCCCTTGCGGCGGCCATCTTCTTTCTTTCCACGCCGGCACGGGCTGTTCGACCCCCACCACCGGCATAGCAAAAGGCCCGCCTATGGCGGGCCTTGCTATGCCGGTGGTGGGGGTCGAACCCACACGCCCTCGCGGGCAACGGATTTTGAGTCCGTCTCGTCTGCCAATTCCAACACACCGGCACGGAATGCCTGCTTATTATAGCCCATCCGGGCCCAAAAAGCAACCCGCGCGCCGCGTTTTTCGCAATTTTTCAAAAACAGGTTGACAAGGGCCGCTCAGCGTGTATAATGAAAACATATGAACGAATATTCATATGTTTAAGATGCGATTTGACCGTCGCATCGGAAAGGAGCCGCCATGCATGATATCCGTCCCCTGCCGCCGCGCGCGCCCGAGGCCGCCGGCGCCGCCACCGGGGAGGCGGGGTTCCTCGCCGCTGCGCCGGAGGAGGTCGCCGCGTTGCGCGAGGGCCTGCCCGCCGACGAGATCCTGTATGATCTGGCCGAGCTGTTCCGCGTGTTTGGCGACAGCACCCGCATCAAGATCCTCTACGCCCTGTTCGAGAGCGAGCTCTGCGTGGGCGATATCGCGCTGGTGCTGGGGCTCTCGCAGAGCTCCGTCAGCCACCAGCTGCGGCTGCTCAAGGCCAGCAAGCTCGTCAAGTTCCGCCGCGCCGGCAAGGCGGTGTTCTATTCCCTCGACGACGACCATGTCCGCAGCATGATCGCGCTGGGGCTGGAGCATGTGGAGGAATGAACCGCGTTCCCAACATCTTAGGATAAGGAGTTGTTTTGCCATGCAGAAGAAATTCAACATCGAGGTCGATTGCGCCAACTGCGCCGCCAAGATCGAAAACGCCATCAAGGCGCTGGACGGCGTGAACGAGGCGAGCGTCAGCTTCATGGGGCAGAAGCTGCTGCTGGACGCCGACGACGACAGATTCGACGCCGTGCTCAAGGCCGCCGTCAAGGCCGCCAAAAAGGTCGAGCCGGATTTTGAGATCGAGCTGTAAGGCCGGAGGCGCGCGATGACAAAAAAACAGAAAAAGACGCTGCGGCGCATCCTGATCGCCGCGGCGCTGAGTGTTTGCGCCGCCCTGCTGACCCTCCGATACAATTTTGGCTGGTATCTGGCGCTGGCCGTGTGGCTGGTGCCCTACCTTACCATCGGGTATGACGTGCTGCGCAAGGCGCTGCTGGGCATCAAAAACGGCGAGGTCTTTGACGAGAACTTTTTGATGGCCGTGGCCACCGTGGGTGCGATGGCGCTGGGCGAGTACGGCGAGGGCGTGGCCGTGATGCTGTTCTACCAGATCGGCGA
Source organism: uncultured Gemmiger sp. (assembly GCA_947628865.1). Lineage (GTDB taxonomy): Bacteria > Bacillota > Clostridia > Oscillospirales > Ruminococcaceae > Gemmiger. The sequence goes on along the minus strand of CANRBN010000014.1, from coordinate 7,867 downwards.
GTTGTTCCAGAGCTATGCCGTGGGCAAAAGCCGCCGCAGCATCACCGAGCTGATGGACATCCGGCCCGACACCGCCAACCTTGTGGGGCCCGACGGCGCGCTGACGACCGTTGACCCGGAGGCGGTGAAGGTCGGCGACGTGATCGCCGTGCGCCCCGGCGAAAAGGTGCCGCTGGACGGCGTGGTGACCTCGGGCGCGAGCACGCTGAACACCGCCGCCCTGACCGGCGAGAGCAAGCCGCGCAGCGTGCAGCCGGGGGACGAGATCCTCAGCGGCTGCGTGAACGGCGAGGGGCTTTTGCAGGTGCGCGTGGCGAAGCCCTACGGCGAATCCACCGTGGCGAAGATCTTGGAGCTGGTCGAAAATTCCAGCCTGAAAAAGGCAAAGGTCGAGAACTTCATCACGAGATTTGCCCGCTGGTATACCCCCGCCGTCTGCCTTGCGGCGCTGGTGCTGGCGGTGCTGCCGCCGCTGGCGGGGCTGGCCGGGCTGCTGCCGGCGGGCTGGCCCGCCGGGTGGGACGTGTGGGTGCTGCGCGCCCTGACGTTTTTGGTCATCAGCTGCCCCTGCGCGCTGGTCATCTCCATCCCGCTGACCTTTTTTGGCGGCATCGGCGGGGCGTCGCGCAGCGGCATCCTCGTCAAGGGCGGCAACTATCTTGAGGCGCTGGCCAACACCGGCGTGGCGGTGTTCGACAAGACCGGCACACTGACGCGCGGCGTGTTCGAGGTCGTGGACGCCGCCCCCGCCGACGGCGTCACGGAGCGCGAGCTCGGCGCCGCGGCGGCGCTGGCCGAGAGCTATTCGAGCCATCCCATCGCGAAGAGCCTGTGGGCCGCCTACGGCGCGCCGCAGGCGCTTGACCGGGCCCGCGCCGCCGACGCGCAGGAGGAGGCCGGCCACGGCGTGTGCGCGCGGGTGGACGGCGCCGAGGTTCTGGTGGGCAACGCCCGCCTGCTGGAGGATCGCGGCATCGCCTTTGTGCCCGCCGAGGGCGCCGGGACGGTCGTGTATGTGGCGCGGGACGGGCGGTTCCTGGGCAGCATCCGCATCGGCGACAGCGTCAAGCCGGGCGCCGCGGCGGCCATCGCCGCGCTGAAGGGGCAGGGCGTGCGCACCGTGATGCTGACCGGCGACGCCGAGAGCGCCGCCGCGCCGGTGGCGGCGGCGCTGGGCGTGGACGAGGTGCACGCCGGGCTGCTGCCGGCGGACAAGGTCGCGCAGGTGGAACGGCTGCTCGCCGGGAAGCCCGCGAAGTCGAACCTGACCTTTGCCGGCGACGGCATCAACGACGCGCCGGTGCTCATGCGCGCCGACGTGGGCGTGGCGATGGGGGCGCTGGGCAGCGACGCCGCCATCGAGGCCGCCGACGTCGTGCTGATGGACGACGACCCGGCCAAGCTGGGGCTGGCGATCCGCATCGCGCGCAAATGCATGCGCATCGTGTACGAGAACATCGTGTTCGCGCTGGGCGTCAAGGCGCTGTTTTTGCTGCTGGGCGCCGTCGGCGTGGCCAACATGTGGTGGGCGGTGTTCGCCGATGTCGGCGTGATGGTGCTGGCCGTGCTCAACGCCACGCGCATGCTGCGGCCAATGCGGTAAACCGCAGGGAGCCCCTGTAGGGCCGCCCCCTACGGTTTGGATATGGCACGGTTTGAGATCGCAGGGCGGGGTGCCCTCACCCCGCCGCGGATGAACGGTCGCATGGGAGCCGCAAAAAACCTGACAGCGATCCGCCCCGGCGGGCGCCATGCGGCGCCCGCCGGGGCGGGTATTGGCTGCTTCAGGCGGCGGGGTCAAGGTAGGCGCCGTCCCTGGTATACTCAAGGTGCAGGTGCGCGCCGGCGTCGGCCTCGGCGGGCGGCGCCACGGCCAGCGTGCCGAGGCTCTGCCCCGCGTTGACGAGGGCGCTGCGCTGCACGGCGCTCTCCTGCAGGCCGCAGTAGCGCCAGATGCCGCCGTCCGCGTCACTGACCTCGACCACGGTGCCCCAGAGCGCGTCCTCATAGACGGCGGCGACGCTGCCGTTGCGCACCGCGCGCACCGTGGCGCCGGCTTTGGCCGTGTAATCGGCGCCGTTGTGGGTGCGCCAGTCGCCCAGCGTCGCGTGGTAGACGAGCTCGTCGCCGCTGAACGCCGCGCCGGTCTCAGCGCCATCCACGGGCGAGACGGGCCGCTGCGCCGAGGATGCCGCAGAGGGCGCCGATGCGCCTTGCCCGCCGGTAGGCTGTGACGGCGCCGCAGACGGCACCGCAGACGGCGACGGCGCAGCAGAGGGCTGTGCAGAGGGCCGCGGTTCGGTCTGCGGCAGATCGGTCACCGGGTCGTTGACAGGCGCTTGCGGTTGTTCCCATGCTGTACCCTCCTCGAGGCGTGTGGCGCCGCTGCCCTCGACCAGGCCGCGCAGCGCGCTGCGGATGCCGAGGATGCCCCCCGCCGTGACGCCGAACACCAGCGCCAGGCAGAAGAGATAGAGCCCCCGGTCTTTGAAAAACGCTTTGATGCTGTCCATGCTCCCCCGTCCTTTTTTGCAGGTTTTGGCGCGCCGCACCGCGCGCCTTTGCCCTTTAGTGTGGCCGGGCCGGGCATCTTTATGCGGCGGGCAGGCAAAATCGCTTGCGCCGGGGCGCGTTTGGGGGTATACTGGTATCGTAGAAAGCTGACGGCGCCGCGCCCCGGGTGCGGAGCCCGCGAAAAGTGAGGTGCAACACGATGGAACCGATGGTCATTACGATGGCACGCGAATACGCCTCCGGCGGGAGCGAGATCGCCAAGATGGTGGCGGACAAGCTCGGCATCCCGCTGTACAACAAGGAGCTCATCACGCTGGCCGCCAAAAGGAGCGGCCTGACGGAGGAGGCCATCGCCGCCAGCGAGACCCAGCGCAGCGGCAGCCTGATCTACAGCCTGTACATGATGGGCAACACCCTGCCGCTGGCCGACCAGGTGTACATTTTGCAGTCCAACGTCATCAAGGAGCTGGCCGCGCAGGGCCCCTGCATCATCCTGGGCCGCTGCGGGGACTATGTGCTGCGCGAGCGCCCCAACGTGCTGCGCACCTTTGTGTATGCGCCGCTCGCCGCGCGCATCGCCATCGCCGCCGCGCGCGAGGACAAGCCGTACGCCGACCGCCAGTGGGAGTCGGTGCTGGCCAAGCATGACCGCGCCCGCGCCAGCTACTACAACTATTATACCGAGAACCGCTGGGGCGAGGCCAAGAACTACGATCTTTGCCTGAACGCCGCGCTGGGCCATGAGGCCTGCGCCGAGCTCATCGTCCGGGCGGCCAAGGCAATGGAGGCTTCACACACCGCATGAGCAAACCGAGCGATTCCCTTTCCGCCGCCCGCATGGGCACCGCCCCCGTCGGCCCGCTGCTGATGGGACTGGCCATCCCGATGATGATCTCGATGCTTGTCCAGGCGCTGTACAACGTGGTGGACAGCATCTTCGTATCCCGCGTGGCCGAGGAGGCGCTCTCGGCGCTGTCCCTCGCTTTCCCCGTGCAAAACCTGATGATCGCCTTCGCCGTGGGCACCGGCGTCGGCGTCAACGCGCATCTCTCGAAATCGCTCGGCGAGGGCGACCACGCCGAGGCCGACCGCGCCGCCGCCAACGGCATCACGCTCTCGGTGCTGACGTTCCTTGTGTTTTTCCTCGGCGGGCTGTTTTTTGCCGGGCCGTTCATCTGCGCCCAGACCACCGACGCCGACATCCGCGCCTACGGCACCGAGTATCTGGGCATCGTGACGGTGTGGAGCCTGGGCTGCTTTGTGCAGTGCATGGTGGAAAAGATCCTGACCGCCACCGGGCGCAGCCACTATGCGATGTTCACCCAGCTGCTGGGCGCCGTGACCAACATCATTCTGGATCCGATTTTGATCTTCGGCCTGCTGGGCGCGCCGCGCCTTGGCGTGGCGGGGGCGGCCATCGCCACCGTGGCCGGGCAGTGGCTGGGCGCCGCGGTGGGCGTGCTGCTCAACCTTTGCAAAAATACCGACGTGCACTTTGCCCCGCGCGCGTTCCTGCCCGCGGCGCGCACCGTGCGCCGCATCTACAATGTGGGCGTGCCCTCCATCGCGATGAGCGCCATCGGCAGCGTGATGACGTTCTGCATGAACAACATCCTCATCGCCTTTTCCAGCACCGCCGTGGCGGTGTTCGGCGTGTATTTCAAGCTGCAGAGCTTCATCTTCATGCCGGTGTTCGGTCTCAACAACGGCATGGTGCCCATCATCAGCTACAACTACGGCGCGCGCAGACCGCAGCGCATCGTCAAGACCTTTAAGCTCGGCGTGCTCGCCGCCACCGCCATCATGCTGTGCGGCGTGGCGGCGGCGCAGCTGGCGCCCGAGGTGCTTTTGGGCATCTTTGACGCGCAGGAGAACATGATGGCCATCGGCACGGTGGCGCTGCGCATCATCTCCATCCACTTCGTGTTCGCGGGGTTCAACATCATCTGCACCGCCACCTTTCAGGCGCTGGGGCGCGGCATGCTGGCGCTGTGGGGCAGCGTGGTGCGCCAGCTCGTGGTGCTGATCCCGGCGGCGTATCTGTTCAGCCTTTCGGGCCGGGTCGACCGGGTGTGGTGGGCTTTCCCCTGCGCCGAGATCGCCTCGACCGTGATGTGCGTGTTCTTCCTCGCGCACTGCTACCGAACCATCCTCAAGCCCATGTTCACCGAGCCGGCGCCGGCCCCTGGCGGCTGAGCGCGCCGTGCAACATCAATAAAGGGGGCGGCGTTTATGCTGCGACATATCCGCGTCGGGATGCTGTTTATGAGCGTCTGTTATCTGGCACTGGGGCTGCTGCTCCTCGTGCTGCCGCAGGCGTGCCTGCCCTGGCTATGCCTGGGCGTGAGCATCGCCGTGCTGCTGACCGGCCTTGTCAATCTGGTACGGTATTTCCGCGCCGAGCGGCGCAGCTTTGCCGCTCTGTGTACGCTGGGCGGCGGCGCCGTGACCACGGCGCTGGGCATCTATACCCTGCTGCGGCCGGACAGCGTGCGCCTGATCCTGCCGCTGATTTTCGGGCTGCTCATTTTGGTGGACGGCATCCTGCGCATCGGCGCGGCGTTCAGCCTTGTGCGCCGCGCACGCTGGCAGTGGCTGGCGCTGCTGGGGCTCGTCTCCTGCCTGCTGGGCGTGCTGCTGATCGCGCAGGACACCGCCAGGCTGATCGCCATCATCGATGACATCATCCTGTTCAGCGGCATCCTGCTGGTGGTGGAGGGCGCGCTCAACCTGGGCTGCACCGTCTACATCGGCATGACGCGCAAGGAGCTTGCGGAGGCCGAGGCCGCCCGGGCACAGGCACAGCAGCCGGACTCCGCGCCCGAGCCGGTCGCAGCGGCGCCCACGGACGCCCCACCCGCCGCCCCGGACAGCGCCGCGCCGGACAGCGCAGCGACCGCGGAGGCGGAGCCCGCCGTGCCGGCGGAGGAGAGCGCCGCGCATGAGGGTTGACGCGATCCCCGCCGGCGCGCGGGCGGCGTGCCGCGGCGAGCTCATGGAGAGCTCCGGCCGGCTCTTGGAGGCGGGCAGGCGCATCGGCTGGCCCGAGCCGCGGGAGCGGCACGGACTGTAAGGAGGTATACGATGGCAAAACTGCTGTATCAGGGGCACGGGAGCTTCCGGCTGCAAAGCGCCGGCGGCACGGTCTTATACATCGACCCGTTCGCCGGCGAGGGGTACGATGTGCCGGCGGACGGGGTGCTCGTCAGCCATGAGCACCCCGACCACAACCGCGTGGAGCTCGTGACGCTCAAAAGCGGCGGGCGGGTGTGGCGCGCCGCCGACCTTTTGAAGCGCGGCCATTACGGCCAGTGCGAGGTGGGCGACATCGTGGTGCTGACGGTGCCGGCCTGCAACAAAAACCATCCCATCGGGGAATGCGTCGGCTTTGTGCTGGGCGTGGACGGAAAGACGGCCTATTTTGCCGGCGATACCTCCACCACCGACACCATGCCCGCCCTGCGGCTGGAAAAGCTGGACTATGCGTTTTTGCCCTGCGACGGCATCTACAATATGGACGTGAAAGAGGCCGGCACCTGTGCCGAGATCATCAACGCCAAGCACAGCGTGCCGGTGCACATGGCGCCGGGCAGGCTGTTCGACGAGGCCGTCGCCGCCGCCTTTACCGGCCCCAACAAGCTGGTGCTGCGCCCCGGCGAGGAGATCGAGCTGTAAGCGGCAAAGACATGTGTTTTGGACACAGCTGCGCCGCCCCGACCGCATATGCGGTCGGGGCGGCGCTTTCTCTGTTTTTCGGTTTTTGTATGCCTGGCCCTGTCGTGCCCTGACCTTAGAGGAATTTCTGCTTACGGGACGCCCGGAAAGTCACAAACCCATGTCCTACCGCTCGTAATGGCTCCACAGGCTGATGATCTTGACCGTCTTTTCCGCCTCATAGACCTCATACACCAGCCGGTGCTGCCAATCGATACGCCGCGAGTAGGCCCCGCTCAAGGCACCGACCAGCTTTTCATACGCGGGCGGCGTCTGGTAAGGGTTTTCCCGCAGCAGGTCGATCAGGGCCTTTGCCTTGGCGTCCAGATGGGCGGCCTTCAGCTTGGGGATATCCTTGACGGCGGTTTTGGTGTAGACGATATGGTACTTCACCATGCCACCTCATCCTCCGGCACGCAGTCGTCAAGGCCCGTGTGCAGACCGTCAACGATCTTCTGCTTCATCTGCGGGTCGGCGGAAAGCTCCACCGTCGCCATCAGGCCGTCATAGTCCTCCTGGCTCAGCACGACGGCATTGCCGTCCTTGGTGGAAATGTTGATGGGTTCGTTGTACTTGATGGTCGTGCCCAGCATGGCAAACAGGTTTTTGCGGAAATTGGTCGCGCTGGTATTGAGCATGGATAGCACCTCCCTCTGTGTACATAATAGCGTACATGATTAGCTTTGTCAATAGAAACCTGCTTATACCTTGCCCGCACAGAAAATGCCGCGCCCGAACGGGCGCGGCACAGTCAGAAATCGGTTCTCTTTCCTTTGGTCGTAAATCGGTCGTAAATTCGTAAGCTTTTGCTTCAAATTCTCTCGTTTTCTGACGATGAAGCGTTGCTTTACTGGCCCTCCGGGCGCATGGTGGGGAACAGGAGCACGTCGCGGATGGAGGCGGAGTCGGTCAACAGCATAACGAGGCGGTCAACACCGAAGCCAAGTCCGCCCGTGGGCGGCAGGCCGTATTCCAGCGCCGTGATGTAGTCATAGTCCACCTGGGCGCGGCTTTCGGGCTCAAGGGCCTTGCGGTCGGCGACCTGCTTTTCGAACCGCTGCTTTTGGTCGATGGGGTCGTTGAGCTCCGAGAAGGCGTTGCCGAACTCGGTGCCGTCGATGAAATACTCGAACCGCTCGGTAAAGGCGGGGTCGTCCGGCTTGCGCTTGGCAAGCGGGCTGTTCTCGACCGGGTAGTCGTAGATAAAGGTCGGCTGGATGAGCTTGTCCTCGACGAAGGCGTCAAAGAACTCGGCCAGAATGGCGCCCTTGCTCGGCAGCTCCGGCAGCTCGACGTGATGCTCCCTGGCGAGCGCAACGGCCTGCTCGTCGGTCTCGACGGCGGCAAAATCGACGCCGGAGTACTTTTTGACCGCCTCGACCATGGTCAGCCGCTCCCAGTGGGAGAGGTCGATGGTCTTGCCCTGGTAGGGGATGGTCAGCGTGCCGCACACCTTTTGGGTGACGGTCTTCATCATCTCCTCGACCAGATCCATCATGCCGCGGTAGTCGGTGTAGGCCTGGTAGAGCTCGATGGAGGTGAATTCCGGGTTGTGCTTGGGATCCATGCCCTCGTTGCGGAAGATGCGCCCCACCTCGTACACGCGGTCCATGCCGCCCACGACGAGCCGCTTTAAATA
>CANRBN010000013.1 GCA_947628865.1 uncultured Gemmiger sp. | reverse complement strand
GGCCTTGCGGCGCTGGCGAAGACCGGCGGCACCCCATTTTATGCCGACGGCGCGCCGGACATCACCGGCACGCCGGGCTGGCTGCCCGCCGCCGCCTGGAACGCCCTGCGGCGCGAGGCGCTGGAGCAGCTGCTCACGCTGCGCGGCGCGCCCCGGCCATGGCCGGTCAAGCCCTGCGCGCTGCCCGCGTTCCCCGCGCGCGAGGCGCCCGCCGCGCCCGCGCCGGCGGCGTACTTTGAAACGTGGGCGCAGGTGCCGGCGGGGGCGGTCGAGCGGCTGGCGTTTGTGGTGCTGCCCATCGCCGAGGCCGAACGCATCCCGGCAGACCTGCGCGGCAAGACCATCCTTGCGCTGCCGCGCGTGATGTTTGGCTGTGAGGAGGCGGTGCGCGCGCGGCTGGAACGCTGCGCGCCGCTGGGCTTTCTCGGCTTCGCCGCGGGCAACCCGGCGCATTTCACCCTCGCGGCCGAGGCCGGCGCCGCGCCGCTCTACGGCGGGCTGGGGCTGAACGTGACCAACCCGCTGGCCGCCGCGGCGTATGCGGAGCTGGGCGTGCGCGGGCTGCTCGTCCACCCCGAGACGCCGCTGCCGGCGCTCGCGCGCATCACCGCCGTGCCCACCGCGGCGCTCGTGTACGGGCACATGCCGCTCATGCTCACCCGCGCCTGCCCGCTGCACAACGTACACGGCTGCGCGGGCTGCCCCCGCGCCGGCACCCTGCGCGACCGCAAGGGGCGCGATGTCGCCCTGCGGTGCCGCAGGCCCGGCAACGACCTGCGCGTCCTCTACAACCCCGTGCCGCTCTATATGGGCGACCGCCCGGGCGAGCTGGCCGCCGATTACGCGCTGGCAGCATTTACCACCGAGACGGCGGCGCGCGCCGCGCAGGTGCTGGCGCTGCTGACGGCGCACGCGCCGTTTGACAGCGAGTTCACAAGAGGTTTATACTATATGGCAGAGAAACGAGCAAAGTGAGGGTGCCCCGCATGCAACCGAAGACCGTCAAATACAAGCTTTTGGATCCGCGCGCCAAGGCGCCGGCCTACGCGACGCCGGGCGCCGCCGCGGCCGACCTGTGCGCCGTGCTGGATGCCCCGCTCACCCTTGCGCCGGGGCAGCGCGCGCTCATCCCCACCGGCTTTGCCATCGAGCTGCCGGGGCCGGAGTGCGTGGCGCTCATCTACGCGCGCAGCGGGCTGGCCGTCCGGCACGGTATCTCGATGGCCAACTGCGTGGGCGTCGTGGACAGCGATTACCGCGGCGAGGTCAAGGTGGCGCTCCTCAACCTGGGCGCCGAGGCCTATACCGTCCAGCCCGGCGAGCGCGTGGCCCAGCTGTGCATCGCCCCGGTCTGGCAGGCCGCTTTCCTGCCCGCCGACGCCTTGAGCGACACCGAGCGCGGCGCCGGGGGCTTTGGCTCGACGGGGAAGCTGTAACACAAAAAAGCCCGCAAAACATCTGCCCGCCCCTTCAGCCTGTGACACGGTTCGACGCGGCGGGCGGGTATACTGAACAGAAAGGACGCATACCATGGCACTGTTCCTGGCATCGGCCAGCCCGCGCCGGCGCGAGCTGATGGCGCTGGTTTGTCCGGATTTCACCGTCGAGGTGAGCGACGTGGCCGAGGACGACATCTTTGCCGATTCCCCGGCGCGGCTGGCGCAGAGCCTGGCCATCGCCAAGGCGCGCGCGGTGGCCGCGCAGCATCCCTACGACACCGTCATCGGCTTTGACACGGTGGTGGACTGCGACGGCGCCGTGTTCGGCAAGCCGCGCGACCGCGACGAGGCGCTGACCATGCTGCACGCGCTCTCGGGCCGGGCGCACAGGGTGCACACGGGCGTGTGCGTGTGCCAGGGCGGGCGCGCGGCGGCCACGGTGGAGACGACCTCGGTCTGCTTCGCTCCCATCCCCGAGGCGGAGCTGCTTGCCTACGTCGAGACCGCCGAGCCGTACGACAAGGCCGGCGGCTATGCCATCCAGGGCCGCGCGGCCCGCTGGTGCAGCCGCATCGAGGGCTGCTATTACAACATCATGGGTCTGCCCGTGCACCGGGCCGTCCAGCTGCTCGCCCGCTTCGGGGTGCGCTGAACGCGCCGCCGGGTGTGCCGGCGGCGCGGAGGTGCGTGGGAATATGGGTTTTTGGGCCAGGATCCGGGATTTTTTTGTACGGAGAACGCGTATGCTGTTTTGCAGGGACATCGGTATCGACCTCGGCACCGCCAACACGCTGGTGTACATGAAAGGCCGCGGCATCATCATGCGGGAGCCGAGCGTGGTGGCGGTCGACACCCGCAGCGAGGAGCTGCGCGTGCGCAGCGTGGGGCATGAGGCGAAGGCGGTCATTGGCCGCGCGCCGGGCTCCATCGTGGCGGTAAGGCCGCTCAAGGACGGCGTCATCGCCGATTTTGACGTGACCGCCGCCATGCTGCAGAGCTTTATCCGCCAGGCCTGCGGGCGCGGCTGGCTGGCGAGGCCGCGCGTCGTGATCTGCGTGCCGTCCGGCGTGACCGAGGTCGAGCGGCGCGCCGTGCGCCAGGCCGCCGCCAAGGCGGGCGCGCGGCAGGTCACGGTGATCGAGGAGCCGATGGCGGCCGCCATCGGCGCCGGCCTGCCCACCTCGGAGCCGGTCGGCTCGATGATCGTGGACATCGGCGGCGGCACCGCCGAGGTCGCCGTGATCAGCCTGTCCGGCGTGGTGGCCAACCGCAGCGTGCGCTGCGCCGGCGATACGCTGGATCAGAGCATCATCGCCTACATCAAGCGCAAGTACAACCTGCTGGTCGGCGAGCGCACCGCCGAGCAGATCAAGATCGAGATCGGCTCCGCCTGCCCGCAGGAGCCCGAGACGACGATGGAGATCAAGGGCCGCAACCTTGTGGACGGCCTGCCCAAGGACATCGTGATCCGCAGCGAGGAGGTCCGCGCCGCGATGAGCGAGCCGCTGCTGCGCATCGTCGACGCCATCAAGGACACGCTGGAGCGCACGCCGCCGGAGCTCTCGAGCGACATCATCGACCGGGGCATCGTGCTCTCGGGCGGCGGGGCGCTGCTGCGCGGGCTGGATACGCTCATCCGCGACGAGACCGGCATCGAGGTGCACATCGCCCAAAGCCCGCTGGACTGCGTGGCGCTGGGCGCCGGCGCCGTGCTGGACGATCCCTCACTGGCGCCGCGCCAGCGCGAGGAGATGGCCTATCTGTAGTTTTCCTCCGAGAGGACTGGCGCAGCCAGCTTAGCCGAGCCCCTCTTTTGCAGCGTGTCGAGTTCCTCGACACGCTGAAGCGCTGCGCGCCACAGACTGTCGAAAAACCATAAGCAAGCATCTCCCTGCGGCGGCCTGAGGGCAGGCCGCCCTACGTTTGCAACGAAGATGCAATAGATTTGAGACCGTAGGGCGGGGTCCCCTGACCCCGCCGGGATTTAGTGGGCTCTTTTTTGACACGCTGCGCCGCGCGGGTGTGCCCGCGCGGCGCCTTTTTTTGCCGCCGCCGCCCGTCTTGATTTTGTCCCTGCCGCTATGGTAGAATAGAATCGGTAAAGTATGCAGGAAACGATCAACGGTACGGAGAGCGCAGGTGCACGGATGAAAAAACGGCTCGCAAAATGGTCCCCGGCGATCTTGCTGTGTGTCGTGGCGGCTGCCGCGGTGGGCATCGGGACGTTCTACTTTACGTTCATCTCCCGGCGCATCTATGAGGACAGCACCTCCCATCTTGAGGAGATCTACGGGCAGGTCAACCGCTCGCTGGGCAATTTTATCGTGCGCAACTGGGGGCTTTTGCAGAGCTGGAGCGCCCACCCCGCCCTGACGGGCGCCGGGCCGGCTGCGGACGGCGAGACGCCGCACGCCCCCGACACCTTTGCCGATTTTATCGGCGATGAGCAGGCGTACTGGGGCTTTTCCGGCTTTTACCTGCTGGGGGAGGACGGCGCGTGCGAGACCCTGGCCGGCAGCGAGGTCGAACGCCTCACGAGCACCGGCGCGGCGCTCGGCTCGAACGGCGAGCCGGTGATGATGGGCGAGACGCTGCCCGACGGGCAGGAGGTCACGGTGTTCGCCGTGCCGGCGGGGCCGGGAGAGTACCGCGGGTTCGGCTACAGCGCCGTCGCCGTCAGCTATACGAACGCCGACATCGCCGCCTCGCTCAACGTCGATGCCTTTGCCGGCAAGGCGAAATGCTTCGTCGTCTACCCCGACGGCAGCGTGCTGCTCTCGACGCAGAGCGGCGGCAGCGTGTTCAACAACTATCTTTCCTACCTGGGGGCGGTCTCGGATCTCGACGAGGCGGAGCTCGCGGCCCTGCGCGGGGACTGGGCGAACGGTGTTTCCGGACTGCGGCAGTGCCATATCGGCGGCGTGAACCAGTGCATCCTGTACCAGCCGGTCGGCTATGAGGATTACATCCTGTTGAGCGTCGTGCCGGAAAACGTCGTCAGCGCGGGATTTTTGTCGGTACAGAAGGCCACGGTGAACGCGCTGCTGTTCATCTTTGCGCTCATCGGCGTGACGGTGGTGGCGCTGCTCGTCGTACGCAGCCACCAGCAGAACCGCCAGAGCCGCCGCGAGCTGCAATACCGCGACGCCATGTTCAACGCCTTGTCCCAAAGCGTGGACGACATCTTTTTGATGCTGGACGCCGAGAGCCACCAGGTCGATTACATCAGCCCCAACATCGAGCGGCTGCTCGGCATCCCGGTCGAGGAGGCGCGGCGCGACATCCGCGTGATGCAGCGCTGCGCGGTGGACAGCGACGTGGTCATCCCGCAGGCGCAGCTGGCCGCCATCCCCCTGGGCGGCAGCGCTGACCGGGAATATGAGTACATGCACCAGTCCACCGGCGAGCGCCGCTGGTACCGCATGCGGGTGTACCACGCCCGCATACAGGATGTCGTCAAGTACATCATGGTGCTGTCCGACCGCACGCGGGACGAGCAGCTCAACCAGAAATTGCAGGAGGCCCTGAACGCCGCCCAGAGCGCCAACCAGGCCAAGAGCAACTTCCTTTCCAACATGAGCCACGACATCCGCACGCCGATGAACGCCATCGTGGGCTTTTCGGTGCTGCTGGAAAAGGACGCCGACGACCCCGACAAGGTGCGCGAGTACACGCGCAAGATCACCGCCTCCAGCCACCATCTTTTGAGCCTGATCAACGACGTGCTGGACATGAGCAAGATCGAGAGCGGCAAGACCTCGCTGAATGTCGAGCGCTTCAGCCTGCCGCAGCTGCTTGAGGAGCTCAATATCATCCTGATGCCGCAGGCAAAGGCCAAGCGCCAGAGCTTTACCGTGCGCGTGCAGGGCGCCCCGCCCGAGCAGCTGCTGGGCGACAAGCTGCGCCTGAACCAGATCCTCATCAACCTGCTCTCCAACGCCATCAAGTACACGCCGGAGGGCGGCTGTGTCGATTTTACGGTGCAGGATCTGCCGCGCACGGCGCCGCAGTACGCGAAGCTGCGCTTCGTCGTCCGGGACAACGGCATCGGCATGAGCGAGGAGTACCAGCAGCGCATTTTTGAGCCCTTCAGCCGCGAGGTCAGCTCGGTCACCAACAAGATCCAGGGCACCGGCCTCGGCATGGCCATCACCAAAAACCTTGTGGATCTGATGGGCGGCATCATCGGGGTGGAGAGCGCGCCCGGCCAGGGCAGCACGTTCACGGTGGAGCTCTCGCTGGCCCTGCCGGAGCAGCAGGCGAGCGGCGCCTGGGCGGAGCACAGCATCACCCGCATGCTCGTCGCCGACGACGAGGAGGACATCTGCCGCGGCATACAGGAGCTGATGCGCGGCGTGGGCGTGGAGGTCGCGTATGCGACACAGGGCGCCGATGCCGTCGGGCAGGCCGCGGCGGCGCACCGCCGGGGCGAGGATTTCCAGGTGATCCTGCTGGATTGGAAGATGCCCGGCCTGGACGGCGTGGAGACGGCGCGCCGCATCCGCGCCGAGGTGGGCAGCGATGTGCCCATCCTGGTGCTGACCTCGTATGACTGGGCCGAGATCGAGGCCGAGGCGCGGCAGGCGGGCATCGACGCCTTTATGCCCAAGCCGTTCTTTGTATCGACCTTCTGGCAGACCATCCAGCCGCTGTTCGCGGCGCAGAGCGCCCCCGCCCCGGACGGCGGCGCGGACGCCGCGGCGCCGAGCCCGCTGGACGGGCGGCTGTTCCTGGTGGCGGAGGACAACGCCCTCAACGCCGAGATCCTGACCGAGATGCTGGAGATGGAGGGCGCGCGCTGCGAGCTGGCCGAGGATGGCCGGCAGGCGGTGGAGATGTTCGAGGCGTCGGCGCCGGGGCACTATGATATGGTGCTGATGGACGTGCAGATGCCGGTGATGAACGGCTACGAGGCCACGCGCGCCATCCGCGCCGGCGCCCACCCCGAGGCAAAGACCATCCCCATCGCGGCGATGACCGCCAACACCTTTGCCGAGGATGTGCGCGACGCGCTGGACGCCGGCATGGACGGGCATCTGGCCAAGCCCGTCGACATGGCCGCCGTGCGCGAGCTGGTGGGCCGGCTGCTGCAAAAGAAAGCCGCCGCGCCGCAAGACGAAAGAGTGGGACCGCAATGACAAAACATCCGGCACCGCTGTGCGCGCTGCTGCTGGCCGCCGCCCTGCTGTTGGGCGCCTGCGCCGGCGCCGACGACGGGCATGTGACGCTGACCCTGATGGGCAAGGCGAGCGACCTGGAAAAAAGCTATATGACCACCGTTTTTGACCGCTACGAGGCGCAGACCGGCAACCGGCTGGAGCTGATCGCCGTGGAGGACAGCGAATACGAGGACGCCGTGGCCGCCCGCCTGGACGGCGGCCAGGCGCCGGACATCCTGCTGCACTTCCACAACGCCGACCTGGCCCGCTTTGACGTGGAAGAAAATTTCCTCCCCCTGAACGACCAGCCCTGGGTCGGCGACCTGACCGACAGCGCGCGCGCCTACTGCGAGGCGCGCGACGGCACGCTGCTGGGCCTGCCCTACTGGGAGAACTCCGTCTCCGGCTGCTACTACAACAAGACCATCCTGGACGGGCTGGGCCTCAAGCCCGCCGCCACGCAGGCGGAGTTCGACATGCTGTGCCAGGTGCTGGCGGACGCCGGCTATACGCCCATCTGCTGGCCGGGCAACGGCTGCTCCTGGATGATGCAGTTCGCGCTCGACCCCATCTTTGCCGACGACCCCGCGCTGCTCGAACGGCTCAACGCGGGCGAGGTCTCGTACGCGGACATCCCGGCGGTGGCCGCCATGGTGCAGTGGGTGGCGGACGCCGCCGCAAGGGGCTGGCTCGGCGACGGATATCTCGAGACCGGCTGGGACGGGCTGAGCCCCGCGATGGGCGGCGGCGATGCCGTGATGACTTTCCTCTGGGACACCTGGTTCTATACCGACCTCGCGCCGGGGCAGGCCTACGGGGTTGAGGATTTTGCCGTGATGCCGGTGTTCATGGGCACCGCCGACCGCGGCACCTACGAGGGCGGCAACCTCAACATGATGATGGTCTGCAAAAACGGCGCGCGGGTGGACGAGGCGCTCGATTTTTTGCGGTTCTGCGCCACGCCGGAAAACTACAACGCCGCCTTTGACGGCATCTCGACGGTGAGCTGCTTCAAGGGGCAGACGACCAACATCCAATCCCCCATGGTGACCGACGCCGCGCTCTCCATCGCGGCGCATGAGCGCGTCTCGACGGCGGCGTCCAAGATCGTGGGCTACAGCGCCGAGGACGTGGCCGACGCCTTTACGGCGCTGCTGCGCGGGCGCACCGATGTGCCCGGCTGCATCGCGATGATGGACGCGGCCCGCCTGCGCGCCGCCGGCCTCGAGGGCGGCACCGTTTGAATGGCGGGATGAAGGAAAGCGGCCAGGGCGCCCCCTCCTCAAGAAACAGGGAACGATGAAGCGAAAACGGCAAAAGAGCGTTGGATCGCAAAGATCCAACGCTCTTTTGGCAGATGAGAAATCCTCCATCAATCATACAGCGAACGCACGATGGCATCCCGATACACATTTTGACTGGGCAGGTCTACCGCCGAGAACGCTTCCTGTACCTTATAGACCGTCGTGCAGTACTCCTCAACGATGCCAAGCGGCCTGATCTCCCCGTATGTCCGCGGCGCATCGGGCAGATAATCATACGCGACAAAATGGATGGCCGCCGGCTGCGTGGGGAAACGCGGCAATTTCTCTTTTCCGCCCAGCCTGTCAATGACCCTGTCGTAAACAGGTTTTGGGCAAACAAAATACAGCCCGCTTCGGCACAGCTCTTCCCGTTGAAGCACTTGACCCTTGTAGATGATCTGCGGGAGGATCCTCTTGGAAACATTTTCCCAGTTCAATCCGACGGTGTCCTTTTCAACGGTGTTGTTTTCGATCAGGGCGCGCCGTGCGTTCTGATAAGTACCGGTCGTGTCGATCGTCTGGACCTCGATCGCCGTAAACTCCGTCAAATCGCCATTTCCATCCAGCCTTGCGAGGATCCAATCGACATAATATGAGCCTTTGCCCGTGCGCTTTGGCAGCGGCAGCTCACCGCCCCAGCCATGCCCGAAAACCGCGACCGCGCCGTTTTCCGCTCTCGCCTTGCAGACGCCCAGCCTGCCGGCGTATAGATGGTAGGCTCGCCCAAATGCATTTCGTGAGATGACCGAAAGCATTTTATAGTTGTCCGCGTATATCCTGTTCGGGCAGCAGATCACATCCGGCGAGCCGGGCGAGACCATCCGCACTGCGCACACGCCCGAAAGGGTGCGGTTCCTTTTATCGCCAAGCGCTTTTGTGCAGTAAGACGACAAAAACGGGCATACCTGCCTTGCTCTGTTTTGCAAAGCGACGCCCGAATCGTCGATCGTTTGATACCCGAAAAACTCAGAGATGTAACCCGACACGGTCATTCCTCCATTTCCAGTACGGATCTCAGCGACAAGCCGACCGCTTGTGCCAGCAATGGAGGCACCGCATTGCCCACCTGAGCATATTGCTCGGCAAGATTTCCGGTAAACACAAAATGATCCGGGAACGACTGCAGCCTGGCGGCCTCGCGCACCGTAAAAGAGCGATCTTGCTCGTAGTGGAAAAATGCCCCCCAATGCGGGTCGCATTTCGTGAGTATGGTCGACGCCAGGCCGTCCGCCTGCACACGGCCATATCTTTTCGTGTGATCCGATCTTCTGGCTCTTTTCATTCCCGCGGGCAAAAGCGCATCGGGTATATCTGTCCAATTTCCGCCGGGGCGGATGTATTCCAACCGTTTCAGATTGATCGCGGATAATTGCGGCGCTTCGTGATTCAAAACGCCAACGGTCCCAACGCGCGACCGGCGCTGATACTCACAAAACGCGTCGCATCTATATTGCTTGACCGGCTCGCCCTGCTCGCCGCTTTTCAGCGCCGGCAGATCGCCAATCGCTTCCTGCACCGTTACAAACTTCGCATTCGCTTCCGGTGTCGGCTCCTGAATAAGAGGCTGTCCCTCAAACGTGCTGGTAAAATTCGCTTTGATGGGCGCGTGATAGATCGGTTCCGGGTAAGCATCTGCCGGCAGGGCCTTTTCACGCACGCCAAGTATGATCGTGCGCCATCTCATCTGTGGGACGCCATAATAGGGCGCGCCCAAAATCCTTACATCCGCTCCATATCCCAGTTCCGCCAGCGCGTCCAGTATCGCATGAAGCGTCGCCCCATGCTCGAAGGACACAAGCCCGGGGACATTCTCGATCAGAACAGCGCGAGGGGCAAAGGCATCGACAAAGCGAAGATATTCTTTGAACAGATGGTTCCGCTCATCCAGGGTCGTTCGTATCGGCGCGTTGATGGAAAACCCCTGACAGGGCGGGCCGCCGGCGATCAGATCCAATTCGCCGCGGTCGATGCCCAGGCTTCTGCGCACCTCGTACGCATCCAGGCGCCGGATGTCCGCGGTGACCACTTTGGTATTGGGATGGTTCTTTTGGTAGGTCTGCGCATAAACAGGCACGATCTCAGATGCAAACAGACTGTGAAAGCCGGCCTCAGAAAGCCCCTCGGACAAGCCTCCCGCGCCAGAGAACAAGTCGATCATGGTCAGTCTTTCAGAATCCATCGTCGGTTCCTTCGTTCAGGTTTTTATGCGTTTCACAGCTGCGGCGCCATTCACGCGGATAAAGCTTTCGTCCGCGCTCTCGCTCCTCGCTGCGCGCAAAGCCGAGCCCCTCATTTGTGGTCTTTTACAGGGCGCAGGGCACAAAGCCGTTTTTGCCGAGCACCTGCACCTTGGTGTAGCCCAGCGCCTTGAGCTGCGCCGCGGCCTGCTCAAAGCCGAACGTCAGGCCGCTTTTCTCGTGCGCGTCGGCGGTGATGACGACGTTGCCGGAGAGCGCCAGCCATTCCTTCAAAAGCGCCTCCCCGGGGAAGAGATCCTGCCGGAAGCCGCGCGCCATGCCGGAGGTGTTGACCTCCAGCACGCAGCGGCTGCGCGCTGCCGCCATCAGCGCCGCAAAGGCGGCCTGCCTGTAGCGCGCGTCGTTTTCATCAAAGAATTTGTTGCCGGCGTTGATCTTTTTGATCAGGTCGAAATGGCCGAGGATGGTCGGCTTTTTGGCCGCCACCGCCGCCACGTTGGCAAAGTACTGCTCCGCCGCGGCGAGGCCGTCGCCGTCGAAATCGTCGGCGATGCAGGCGGCCAGATCCGCCTCGCGCCAGTCGATCTCATAGTATTTGCCGGTCTTGGGCCCGCGCAGATAGTGCGTGCTGCCGATCCAGTAATCGTAGGCGGCGGGGTCATCGTCGGAGTAAAGATCCCATTCCAGCCCCAGCAGGATATCCAGCTTGCCGGCATAGCGCGCCTTGAGCTTCGTGACCTGCGCCCTGTAGAGCGCCGTGCGGCTCTGCGTCATGCAGTATTCCAGATCGAACGGGGTGTGGCTGTGGCCGGAAAAGCCCAGCGTTGCAAGGCCCTGCTTCCAGGCGGTGACGGCCAGCTCCTCGGGGGCGTTTTTGCCGTCACAGAATTTTGTGTGCACATGCACCGAGCTGCGCAGATATTCGCTTGCCATTACTGCATCCTTTCCTGCTTGACCTTGTGGTCGATGACGTGGCGCTTTTCGAGCTCGCCGGTGATGTCCTCGATGCGGATGCCGGCCTCGACCATGAGGACGAGCACATGGTAGGCGAGGTCGCCGATCTCGTACACCGTCTCGGCGTTGTCCGCCTTGGCGGCGGCGATGATGACCTCGGTGGCCTCCTCGCCGATCTTTTTGAGGATCTTCTCGCGCCCTTTCTCGAACAGGTAGGTCGTGTAGCTGCCGTCTTTCGGGTCGGTCTTGCGGCCCTTGATCAGGTCATACAGCGCCTGCCAGGTGAAGGGCTTGAGCTCGTCCGAGACGTAGACCGGCTGGAAAAAGCAGCTCTCGGCGCCGGTGTGGCAGGCGGGGCCCGCCTTGACGACGTCGATGACGAGCGCGTCGCTGTCGCAGTCTGCCGTGATGGAGACGACGCGCTGGATGTTGCCGCTCGTCTCGCCCTTGCGCCAGACCTGCTGCCGGCTGCGGCTCCAGAACACCGTGCGGCCCTCGGCGATGGTCAGGGCCAGCGTCTCGGCGTTCATGTAGGCGAGCGTCAGGACCTCGCGCGTGTAGTGGTCCTGCACGATGGCCGGGATGAGGCCGTCCTTGTCAAATTTGAGGCTTTGGGGTTCTGTGTACTGCATGGGGCTCCTCCGATGGTATCAGGCTGTCTTTAGTGTAACGGCAAACGGTCGGTTTGGCAAGTGTTTTTCGGCCCCGCGGCCCCTCAGACCGCCTGCGCCAGGCGCAGGGCGGTCAGCACGACGGCGCCCGCCAGCCCCAGCACGAAGCCGGGGATGAACAGCCGCCGGGCCGTTTTGCGCGGCTTGCCGTACTGCCACAGCGCGAACACCGCCCCCGCGTACAGCAAAAGGAAGATGAAGCCGAACGGGCGCATGGCGGCGTCGTCGGCGTAGGCGGCATCGCCGGGGCGGGACAGCGGGTTGAACGCCATGATGAACGCCGAGGTGAGCCAGTAAAAGGTCAGCCAGCCGAAAGCGAAGCCCGCCGCGGCGACCAACAGCTTGACGAACAGATCATAGGGGTTGCTGCTGCGGTTCATATGCGCACCTCCACGCCCTGCGCGCGCAGGGCCTTTTTGAGCTCCGGGATGGTCAGCCTGCGTTCATGGAAGATGCCGGCGGCCAGGCCGGCGTCGATGCCGGGATGGGTGAACAGCTCGATGAAATCCTCCGCCCTGCCGGCGCCGCCGCTGGCGATGATGGGCACGCCCGGGCAGCAGGCGGCCACGGCATCGAGGAGCTCGAGGTCAAAGCCGGCGCGCACGCCGTCGGTGTCGATGGAATTGATGACGAGCTCCCCCGCCCCGTGCGCGACGCCCCAGCGCAGCCACTCCAGCGCGTCGCGGCCGGTGTCCTCCCTGCCGCCCCTGGCAAAGACGCGGAACGTGCCGCCCACGCGCTTGATATCGGCCGAGAGCACGACGCATTGGTCGCCGTAGCGCTGCGCGGCCTCGGGGATGAGCGCCGGGCGGCGCAGCGCGCCGGAATTGACGCTGACCTTGTCGGCCCCGCACTTGAGCACACGGTCAAAATCGTCGACGGTGTTGATGCCGCCCCCCACCGTGAGCGGGATGAAGATCTGCCCGGCCACGCGGCGCAAAATGTCGGTAAACAGGGCGCGGTGCTCGGCGCTGGCGGTGATGTCGTAAAACACGAGCTCGTCGGCGCCGTCGGCGTTGTACAGGCGCGCCATCTCGACGGGGTCGGCCATATCGCGCAGTGCCGTGAAATTGGTGCCCTTGACGACGCGCCCGTCCTTGACGTCGAGGCAGGGGATGATGCGTTTGGCAAGCATGGCGGCGCCCCCTTACGTTTGGCAGCGCCGCACGGCCCCGGCCAGGTCGATGGCGCCGGTGTAGACGGCCTTGCCCAGGATGGCGGCGTGGCAGCCCATGGCCCGCAGCTGCTCGAGCTCCGAGACGGCGGCGATGCCGCCGCTGGCCGTGACCTCCAGCCCCGGGATGGTGAGCAGCTCGCGGTAGAGCGCCAGATTGGTGCCCCGCAGGGTGCCATCGCGGGAGATGTCGGTGGCGATGACGGCCCTGACCCCCGCGGCGGCGCAGCGGCGGCAGAACGCGATGCCCGGCTCCGGCGTGAGCTCCTGCCAGCCCGAGACGGCGACGTACCCGTCCTTCATATCGACGCCGACGGCGATGCGCTCGCCGTAGGTTCGCGCCATCTCGGCGGCAAAGCCGAAATTTTTGACCGCCGCCGTGCCCAGGATGCTCCGCCCGACGCCGAGGGCCAGGGTCTCGCGGACGCGCGCTTCGTCGCGGATGCCGCCGCCGACCTCGACGTACAGCCCCTCCACGGCGGCCAGCGCGGCGATGGCCGCGCGGTTGGCGGCGGTGGGCTCGCCCCTGGCGGCGTCGAGATCGACGACGTGCAGGTACCTGGCCCCGGCGGCCAGAAACGCCTTGGCCTGGGCGACGGGGTCGGGGTTGTAGACGGTCATTTGGGCGTAATCGCCCTGATACAGGCGCACGGCCTGCCCGCCGCGCAGGTCGATGGCGGGGAAAAGCTTCATGGCGTTTGGCTCCTTTGCGCGGATGCGGCCTTACAGCTCGGCGAAGGCCCGCAGCAGGCGCAGGCCGGCATCGCCGGATTTCTCGGGGTGGAACTGCGTGCCGTACACATGGCCGCTGCGCACGGCGCCGGTCACCGGCAGGCTGTAAAAGCTGGTGGCCAGGGTGTGGGCGGCGCAGTGCCTGGCGTAGTAGCTGTGCACATAGTAGACGTATTCCCCGCTTTGGAAGTATTTGAACAGCGGGTCGCTTTCCCGCCTGGGCAGGATGTCCAGCGCGTTCCAGCCCATGTGCGGGATCTTGAGCGTTTTGTCGGCAAGGTCGTCGGCCAGCGGGCAGACCTCGCCGGGGATGAGGCCGAGGCCCGTGTGGGTGCCGTATTCATGGCTTGTCTCAAACAGCAGCTGCATGCCGAGGCAGATGCCCAGCAGCGGCTTTTGCGCCGCCTGCGCCTTGAGCACCGGGACAAGGCCGGTGCGCTCGAGCCGGGCCATGGCGTCCCCGAAAGCCCCGACGCCCGGCAGCAGGATGTGGCTGGCGGCGGCGAGGGCGGCGGGCTCGGCGGTGACGCACACCTCACACCCGAGGCTGTGCACGCTGCCCGCCAGGCTGAACAGGTTGCCGACGCCGTAGTCCACGATGGCAAGCACGGTCAAGACCCCCTTTCAGGCGAGGATGGCGCGCAGGGCCGCTTCCAGCGACCGCATCTCTTCCGGCGTGCCGACGGTGATGCGCAGCCAGTCCCGCGTGCGCGGGGCGTCGAAATGCCGCACGAGGATGCGGCGCGCGCGCAGCGCTTCGTACAGCTCCCCGCCGCCCATTTTGGGCGTTTTGGCAAACAGGAAGTTGGCCTGGCTGGGCAGCACGGTGAAGCCGAGCGCTTCCAGCATGGCCGCCGTCCGGGCGCGGGTCTCGCGCACGGCGGCGGTGGTTTTGGCAAAATACCCTCCGTCGGCCAGCGCGGCCACGCCGGCGGCCTGCGTGAGGGAGTTGACATTGTACGGGTTCATGCTGTATTTGACGCGCTCGAGGTCGGCGATGAGCGCCGCGTCGCCGACGCAGAAGCCCAGCCGCGCGCCCGCCATCGAGCGGGATTTGGAGAACGTCTGCACGACGAGCAGGTTGGGGTAGCGTTTCGTCAGCGGCACGCAGCTGGCCTGCGCAGGGGGCGCGTCGCAGAAATCGATGTAGGCCTCGTCGACGATGAGGACGGTATCGGGGTTGGTCTGCAGCACCGGCTCCAGCGCGGACGGGGGAAGCCAGCGCCCGGTGGGGGCGTTGGGGTTGGCGATGACGACGGTCTCGCCGAGGCCGCAGTAGGCGGCGGGATCGAGCGAGAAGTCCTCCCCCAGCGGCAGGACGTGCCGGGGGATGCCGAACAGCTCACACCAGACGGGGTAAAAGCCGTAGGTCACATCGGCAAAGGCGAGCGGGCGGTGCGCATCGCAGAAAGCGCGGATGGCGAGCATGAGGTTCTCATCGCTGCCGTTGCCGCAGAGGATGTTTTGCGGCCCGACGCCGCAGCGCGCGGCGAGCGCCTCTTTCAGCGCCGTGCAGTTCAGATCGGAGTAGCGGCGCAGCGCGCCCGCGGCATCCGCCACCGCCGCCGCCACGCCGGGCGCCGGCGGGTAGGGGTTCTCGTTGGTGTTGAGCTTGATGAGGTCTTGTATTTTGGGTTGTTCGCCGGGGGTGTAGGGTTCGAGATGGGCCAGGGCCGGGGTAAAATAGCGGGTCATGGGACGTTCTCCTGTTTTGCGGCGGGATGAGGGCATCCCGCCCTACAGATTGGCGGGATGGGGGCATCCCGCCCTACAGATCGGCGGGATAGGGGCATCCCGCCCTACAGATCGGCGGGATGGGGGGCATCCCGCCCTACAGATCGGCGGGATGGGGGCATCCCGCCCTACAGATCGGCGGGATGGGGGCATCCCGCCCTACAGATCGGCGGGATGAGGGCATCCCGCCCTACGGGTCGGCGGGATGAGGGCATCCCGCCCTACAGATCGGCGGGATGGGGCATCCCGCCCTACAGATCGGCGGGATGAGGGCATCCCGCCCTACAGATTGGCGGGATGGGGGCATCCCGCCCTACAGATCGGCGGGATAGGGGCATCCCGCCCTACGGGTCGGTATAGCATTCATCTTGCTGCCAGCAGCGCGGGTTATCATCAATGTAACGCCAAATCTCCTGATATGCGATCTCGTCGCGGACGACATGGTCATAAAACGATGCCTGCCAAATCGTTTCCCCGATCTCGCGCGTGGTCATGCCCTTGATCGCGCGCACGATCAGCGGCAGTGTAGGGCGGGGTGCCCCCACCCCGCCGTTGTTTTCGGCATGGATGGTGAACAGGATGTGGATGTGGTTGGGCATGATGACATAGCGGTCGACCGTGACATTCGGGTATATCTGTTCCGTATGGAGGATATACCTTTCCACGATCCGCCCCCTGTCCGTCAGCACGACGTCCGGTGGGGCGAGGGCGTCCCGCCCCGCGATCTTGCTGAAGATGCAATGTCTGCCCTGCGCACAAATCGTTACGAAATAACTGCCCGGCGCGCTGTAATCATACTGCTTCAGGCGGGGGTGCTTCCGCTTTGCCAGGCTCATTTTTCCGCAAAGCGGACGGTGACGCTGCGGGCGTGGGCGTGCAGGCCCTCGTGCTCGGCAAAATCGGCCACGGCGGGGGCGACGGCGCCCAGCGCCTCGCGGGTGTAGTAGATGAAGCTCGACCGCTTGACGAAATCGTCGACGCCGAGAGGGCTCGAGAAGCGCGCCGTGCCGGAGGTGGGCAGCGTGTGGTTGGGCCCGGCGAAGTAATCGCCCAGCGCCTCGGGGCAGTTTTTGCCGAGGAAGATGCTGCCGGCGTTCTTCACCCTGCCGAGCACCGCGAACGGGTCGGCCACGCAGAGCTCGAGATGCTCCGGCGCGATGAGGTTGGCGGCGGCGATGGCCTTGTCGAGGTCGTCGGTGACGACGATCTTGCCGTTCACATCGACGCTGCGGCGCGCGATGGCCGCGCGCGGCAAAAGCGGGATCTGCCTTTCGAGCTCGGCCTGCACGGCGGCGGCGAGCGCGGCGCTGTCGGTGACGAGCACCGGCGTGGCAAGCACATCGTGCTCGGCCTGGCTGAGCAGATCGGCCGCGACCCAGGCGGGGTCGTTGTCGGCGTCGGCCAGCACGAGGATCTCGCTGGGGCCGGCGATCATATCGATGCCCACCTTGCCGAACACCTTGCGCTTGGCGGTGGCCACATAGATGTTGCCGGGGCCGACGATCTTGTCGACCGCCGGCACCTGCTCGGTGCCGTAGGCGAGCGCCGCCACGGCCTGCGCGCCGCCGGTCTTGAAGATCAGGTCGATGCCGGCGACGGCGGCCGCCGCCAGGATGGCCGGGGCGACGCTGCCGTCCGGCCCCGCCGGGGTGGTCATGACGATCTGGGAAACGCCCGCCACGCGGGCGGGGATGACGTCCATGAGCACGGTGGAGGGGTAGGCCGCGGTGCCGCCCGGCACATAGACGCCGACCTTCTCGATGGGTGTGTAGCGCTGGCCCAGCAGCACGCCGTCGGCGCCGTCCATCACGAAGTTCCTGTGCAGCTGGTGCTCGTGGAACGCGCGGATGTTGGCGGCAGCCTGCCGCAGCGTGGCGAGGAAGTCCGCCCCGCAGGCGGCCAGGGCGGCATCCAGCTCCGCCTTGCTGACGCGCAGCGTCTTTTGCGTGAGCGGCGCGTGGTCGAATTTTTGCGCGTACTCGATGAGCGCCGCGTCGCCGCGGGCGCGCACGTCGGCGATGATGGCGTCGACCGCGCTCTCGACGTCCGCCTCGGCGCGGATATCGCGGTTGAGGATCTCCTCGGGGCGCACGGCGTCAAAGTCCAAAATGCGTATCATCGGGGCAAAGCCTCCTTCATTTTTTGCACAAGCGCCGCCAGCTCGCGCTGCTTGAAGCGGTAGCTCGACTTGTTGGCGATGAGCCGCGCCGAGATGGGCATGAACTCCCGCAGCACGGCAAGGCCGTTCTCGCGCAGGGTGGCGCCGGTCTCGACGATGTCGACGATGACGTCGCACAGGCCCAGCAGCGGCGCCAGCTCGATGGAGCCGTTGAGGCGGATGATCTCGATATCGCGGCCAACGCTGTCAAAGCAGGCGCGGGCGATGGCGGGGAACTTGGTCGCCACGCGCAGGGTGCGGCGGCTGTCATCCTGAAAATCCGCCGGGCCGGCCACGCACATGCGGCAGGCGCCGAGGCCGGTATCGAGCAGCTCGTACACGTCGGCCTCGCTCTCGGCGAGGATATCCTTGCCGACGATGCCGACATCGGCGGCGCCGTGCTCGACGTAGATGGCCACGTCGCTGGGCTTGACGAGGAAGTACCGCACGCGGGCGGCGGGGTTTTCCACCACCAGCCTGCGGGTGGTCTTATAATCCTCGTCGGCGCCGTAGCCGGCTCCGGCCAAAAGGCCGTAGGCGGCGTCGCCCAGGCGGCCCTTAGGCAGCGCGATGTTGAGCCATGGCGCGGCGTTGTCCGGCGGGGGCGCGGGCAGGCGCCCGAGCTCGTTGAGGTACAGCGCGAAGCCGACGGCGCCGGCCCCCGGCGTGAAGCGGTGCATGAGCCTGTCGTACCGCCCGCCCTTGAGCACGGTGCTGGGCACGCCGGAGAGATACCCCGAGAAGATGAGGCCGTTGTAATAGTCGGCGTCGGCGGTCAGGCCGAGGTCGAGCTGCACGCCGCCGGCGCCCTCGCCCAGGGCGGCGCCCAGCGCCTGCAGCTCGGCCAGGGCGGCGCGCTGGGCCTCGCTGTGGCAGTGCACGCGCGCCAGCGGCAGGATGCGCCCCAGCGGGCCGCGCAGCTCGAGCACGGCCGCCAGCGCCGCCGCGGCGTTGGCGCCAAGGCCGGCCTCCAGCGCCGCCGCGCGCACGGCCTGCGGGTTCTTGGAGTCCAGCAGGCCCAGCAGGTGGCGGCGCAGGCTCTGCGGGACGCTGAACGCATCGAGCAGGCCGTTCAGAAAGCCCATGTGGCCGAGCACCAGCACCGACTGCCCGCCCAGCTCGGCAAGGCTTTGCACGGCAAGGCGCACCACGCCGGCCTGCTCGGTGGCGTCGACGGCGCCGATGCACTCCAGCCCCATCTGGTCGATGGCGGCAAAGGTGCGGCTGGCGCGGCTGGGGCGGCAGACCTGCTCGATATAATAATACTTTTTGCACTCCCCCGCCGCCGGCTGCGCGCTTTTGGCGATGGAAAGGGTCACGTCCGGCTGGATGGCGCGCAGGCGGCCGTCCAGATCGGTAAAGGTGAGCACCTGGGTGTCCGGCAGAAAGCGCTCGTACCGCTGGTAGAGGGCGTATTCCTCAAAGCGGGACATCCGGTATTTGCGGTAGCCGGCGGCCTCGTACAGGCCGCGCAGCACAAGCGTGGCGCGCTCTGCCGGGGCAAAGGTGGTCAAATCGAGCTGCATGGTGCTCCCATCCCCTGGATAAAGATACTTTTATTATAAGGGCGCTTCCCGCGCTTGTAAAGCGTCATACACAAAAAAACGGGCGCGTTTTTGTCTCTTTAGTACAAAAACGCGCGCGACAGACTGTCGAAAAAGGTGTTCTCTGAATCCATCGACCTCGGCTGACATGCGCAGACGAGGTCGATACCTCTAGAGCAAAAAATGCCGTTCGAGTCGCCTTTAGGCATGAGAACGACATTTTTTGCGACGGGGTGTGTCCAAGAGAGGGGCGCAGGCGGACTGGCGCAGCCAGCGTAGCCGAGCCCCTCTTTTGCAGCGTGTCGAGTTTCTCGACACGCTGACGGGCGCGTTTTTGTCTCTTTAGTACAAAAACGCGCCCGAAATGCCGGTTGTGAACGTCTGTCAGCCCTTGCAGCCCTGCTCGTCCCAGTCGGCAAAGTCCTGCGGGTCGGCCAGCTTGGCGGCGTCCAGCCGCCCGTCCGCCCCGATGGGCGGCTCGCTGGCCGGCGCCTCGACCGGGTTGGGGTTGGGGCCGTCCGCGGCGGGCGGCGCGGGCTCGGCGGGCGCCGGTCCGTCCGGCTCGGCGGCGG
>CANRBN010000012.1 GCA_947628865.1 uncultured Gemmiger sp. | reverse complement strand
TGCCGTACCGGTCGCAGAGGTTCTTGAATTCCGGACTGCCGATAAAGCCCTCCAGCACGTCCTCGCGCCACATCCCCCGGGCCATCTTGTTCAGCCAGTCCGTTTTGCCGGCGGCATCGGCCTCGCGGTCAAAGAAGGCCTTGTAGAGATGATCCAAATAGCAGCTGTTGCAGTAGTTTTGGTTCATGAATTCATCGCTGAACACAAAGCCGTTCGCCACGTCGGCGCCGTCCGCCGCTCCGGTCTTCAGCCGGTTCGTCCAGTCCTTCAGGCCGCCGGCGTCCGGGTCGCGCCCCATGCAGACCTGGTACAGCCGGGTGACGAACTCCGTCACCCCATCCTGCTGCGTACCGGGCTTCGGCGTCGGCGTCGGTTTCGGGGCTGGCGTAGGCGTCGGTTTCGGGGTTGGTGTCGGCGTGGGCGTGGGCGTCGGGGCCGGCGTCGGGGCCGGTGTCGGCGTGGCGGGGGCGTTCCCGGTATAGTTCACCGTGACCTGCAGAGCTGGCATGTCGGGGAGACCGACCGCATAGCTGTAGTTGAAATTGCCGCTGGGGGTGTTGCCAACCTGGACGATGCCATTTTTGTAAGGGAGCTTGCCCTCTACCGTGACGCGGTCAAGATACTGTCCGGGAATGACCTGCCCCAGGTCGACCTGCCAGCCGCTGCCGCTTTGCTGCGCTTCGAGCGATATCTTCTGCCCGATGCCTGAAAAATCATAGAGCTTGGTATTTGCGTCCAGATTGAGGTAAGCCAGCGCGTTTGCATCACAATCCAACGTACGAAGCTCGGTATTCTTGCTGACATCCAGGCTCGTCAACCGGTTGGAAGTACAGGTAAGACGTGTCAAATCTTTGTGTTTGCTGACATCCAGCTCGGTCAGCAGGTTGGCATCGCAATAGATCCATTGTAGTTTTGACAGCAACTCCATCCCTTTGAGGCTGGCGATGCCAAACTGCGAGGCATTCAGGGTGGTCGTGTACAGCTCGTTGTCGGTGAGATAGCCATCGCGGTCTTTATCACTAATGGCAAGAAGATACTCTCGGAACCGCTGATCCGGGAAGTTGGCGGCGTTGATCTGCACGGCGCCGACATAGCTGATGGTATACTCCACCGTATACTGCGTGACGCCGGACAAAAACTCCACCTTGACCGAAAGCACGTCGTCCGCTGCAAAATTCCTGTAGAAAGGATCACGTCCGAAGATGATGGCCGGCCCGCCGCCATACCTCTCTGTGCTGTAGCTGAAAAAGTTTTCCTCCGTATTTGAGGTCTGGTTGCTGTAGGTGTAGGTCTTGTTCTCTTTTTTGCTGGTCACGCTGACCTTGATGCTGTTCACGTCACTCACAGACACATTGTTGGGCAGCTGCAGGCTCATATAGCCGCCGGCAAACTGGGTCGGCGTGTTCTCACACGGCCACGCGATGAATGCATTCCGGTCATAGTTGGTATTGCTGCTGTCCCGCACATACATGGCGCTGTATGCCTTGTATGTGCTGCTTGCGTTATAGCAGTAGCCAAAGCCCGTCGCACCCATGGCAGGGCTCAGGATCCACCGGCGGTGACCGACTTTTGTGACGTTGCTGGAGCCGTGATCCCTCATGTAGCTCTGCACCGCTTGCCAAAGGCTCCCCATGCCGGCCTGCAGATTGCTTGCACTGGAGGCGCTGTATGCCGCTTGGTAAAAGTTGGTCGGCATGCCGGCAGGCTGGGGCGGGTGATGGTCGTTCCCTTTGCCGATGACCGCTTGGATATCCGCCGCATACTGTGCCGCTTCAATGTAGGAATCCTTGAGGGTGACGACATTATCATAGCCCGCCACATACCGCACGAGATTGACCGCGTTCAGCGCGTTTTGCAATGGGCCATTGGCCGGGCGTCCGGGCGTAGTATAGTGGATGATGTCCGGCGTCACGGCAAATTCAAGAGAATCTGACGACTCAGGGTAGGCATCGACGGCGTATTTTTGCATCGCCGCCTCGACCTGTTCGCGTGTACGCCCGGTCAAGCGGACAGTTTTCGTCTGGTTGGCCGCCAGGGCGAACGGCTGTACCTCGGGCTCCGTTTGGGTGCTCTGCACAGCATCGTCGTCTATCACGGAGTCAATGGGAGTCTCCTGCCGAACGTCCGTGGGCTCCTCCGTCGGCTCGGCGGTGGGCTCCGCCGTGGGTTCCGGCGTGGGCTCCTCCGTCGGCTCCGGCGTCGGTCCCGCCGTGGGTTCCAGCGTCGGCTCGGCGGTGGGTTCCGCCGTGGGTTCCAGCGTTGGCTCGGCGGTGGGCGTCTCTGTCGGCGCGGCGAGCTCCTCCTCCGCGATCGGGGGCTGTGGCACGGTGGATGTCTCGGCCATGGCGGTCAAGGTGCTGCCGGCACACAGTGCCGCGGCCAGCAGCAAGGCGATCAGACGCTTTTTCATACAAAGCAGCTCCTCTCTGAAAATCCGGCGGCGGGCGGCCAGCGCCGCCGCAAATGGTAGTTTTGATTTTACCATCGCGATTTCCCCCTGTCAACCTGTCCGGCACGGAAAAAGGGCATCCCCGCCCAAGCGGGGATGCCCCAGCGTGTCAATAAAGAGCCCACTAAATCCCGGCGGGGTCAGGGGACCCCGCCCTACGGTCTCAAATCTATTGCATCTTCGTTGCAAACGTAGGGCGGCCTGCCCTCAGGCCGCCGCAGGGAGATGCTTGCTTATGGTTTTTCGACGGTCTGGGGCATCCCCGCCCAAGCGGGGATGCCCTCAGGGTGACGCTTTTCTCGACACGCCGCAAACGCGCGGCTCGGCCAGGCCGGCTGCGCCAGCCGTCAGGCTGCCTCAGTGCTTGTAGAGCGGCCCGCCGTCCTCGGGAGCGGGGGCCGGGGCCTGCTCCGGGCTTGGAGCTTCCGTCGGCGCCGGTGCGGGGGCGGCCACGGCTGCCGCGCGCGCCGCTCTGGCCGCCGCGGCCCGCGCCTTGCGCGCGGCGCGGCGCTTGCGCGTGGCAAACAGAACGATCAGCACGACCGCGGCGATCAGCAGCAGGGTGGGGAACAGATACACCACCGTCACGCTCACATCCTGCAGCAGCTCGACGAAGAACCGCCAGCCGTCGCCCAGGGCGTTCGTGATGCGCTCAAGATAGCCGGGGTTGTGCGGCGTGTAGGTGCTCACCTCGCGCAGCGTGACATCCACGGTGGAATACTGCACGCTGTTGTCCATGCTGCGCAGCTGGCGCGTGTAGCTTTCAAGCTCATACTGCACCTGGGAGAGCTGCGCCTCGATCTCGATCAGGTCGGAGGTCGTCTGGGCCTGCGCGGCCAGCTCGTTCAGGCGGTCGCGCTGGGCCTTGAGCGCGTCCAGCCGCGCCTCGACGTCGATGTAACTGCTTGTGATGTCGTCGGCGCTCTCGCTGAAATTCAGCACGCTGCCGGCATCGCCCGCGGCGGCGATGAAATCGGTGTAATGCTCCACCGGCACCCGCACGGTGTAGCTGAGCCGGCGGTCGCCGTCCTCGGCGCTGCCAGACAGGTCGGTGTATTCGATGTAGGCGCCGTACTCGTCCACGGCGGCCAGCAAAGCATCGCGCGCGCCGTCAAAATCCTTGCTCTCCAGCCGGATGTTGGCGGTGTACACCAGCTTGCGATCGCCGTCCGGCTGCGGCTGCAACGCGCTCTGCAGCCCGCCGCCCTCGGCGATGCCGCCCGGCGTCTCCGCGGGCGACGCCTGCGGCGCCGAACTGTCATACGCCGCCATGCTGTTTTCGGCGGTGCCGGCGCCGCTCGACGCGCCGCAGCCGGCCAGCAGCGCCGCCGCCAGCAGCGCCGCGCCCAAACGGGTGCGCCATGTTGCCAACTTCTTCATGTCCTTTCACGCTCCTTTGCACGGGGGTCATGGGTGTTGGGTCTTCTGTATTATAACACGGCAAACGCGGCGCGCGCGTTACAGTTTGGTTGCAAAAACGATGTGCGGCGCGCCAAAACCGGCACACCGCACAAAGAAAAAGCTCAATTTTTGTCTTTTTGACCAAGGATGCGGATCTCGTCGTTGTCGGCAAAGGCCACTTCGGCGTAGCCATCCGCCTCCAGCGCGCCGAACTGCCGGCCCAGCTTTTTTTGCTGCGGCAGCACCGTCACGTCGCAGCGGGCGCGCAGCGCGGCCGCCTTTTGCAGCACGGCGGCGAAATCCGCCTCGGGCCGGTACAGCAGCGCCAGCCGCGGCCTTGCGTCGGGGATGGCGTACCCCCGCTCGAGCAGGATGGCGCACACGCGCTCGAACCCGATGGAAAACCCGACCGCCGGCACGCTCTGCCCCAAAAACCTGCCGACCATGTTGTCATACCGGCCCCCGCCGGCGATGGCGTCGGCAAACTGCGGGCAGGTCACCTCGAACACCATGCCGGTATAGTACCCCTGCCCGCGCACAAGGCTCGGCGCAAAGGCCAGCCGGTAGCGCCCGCCGGCGGCCCGCTCGGCGGTGGCGAGCACGGTGCGCACGTCATCGGCCAGTGCCGGATCGGGCAGGCGCGCGGCGAGAGGCTCAAGGCCGAGATCCCCGCCGCGCAAAAAGGCGTCCAGCGCCGCCACGGCGGCGGGGGGCATGCCCTTGGCCGCCAGCTCATCCCGCACGCCGTCGGGGCCGATCTTGTTCAGCTTGTCAAAGCTGATGCAGACGGAATCCAGCGCATCTTCGGCAAAGCCCATGCCGGCGAGCATGGCGCGCAAAATGCGCCGGTCGTTGACGTTGACGGTGAAGTCCTCAAACCCGAGGGCCAGCAGCGCCCGCGCCGTCACGTCGATGAGCTCGACCTCGGCGTTGGGCGAGGCGTCGCCCAAAATGTCGATATCACACTGCACGAACTCGCGCCAGCGGCCCTTCTGCGGGCGCTCGGCGCGGTAGACGCGGTCGGTCTGGATGACCTTGAACGGCGTGGGCAGCCTGTCCCGGTTGGCGGCGTAGTAGCGCGAGAGCGGCACCGTCAGGTCATAGCGCAGGCCCATGTCGGCCAGCGCCGCGGCATCGCCGGCGCCCAGCGCGGCGGTGAGCTTGTCGCCGCGCTTGAGCACCTTGAAGATGAGGTTCAGGTTGTCGCCGCCGTCGCTTTTGTCAAGGTTTTCGATGTCCTCCAAAATCGGCGTGCCGATGCGCCGGAACCCGGCGGCGCGGTAGGTGTTGAGGATCACGCCCTGCACATGGTCGCGCAGCGCCTGCTCGGCGGGCAAAAGGTCCCGCATGCCCTTCAGCGGTTGTGTCTTCATGGTCAAAATCGCTCCTTACCGGCGGTCAAGATCGCGCTTACCATGATAAGACAAGCGCGGCGGTTTGTCAATTCCCTGCATGGCGCGGCGCGCGGCGTGGCATACTGCAAGCGAAAGGGGGCTTTGCCGTGCCCAAACAAGACCGCGGTCGGGCCGTGCTCGCCGCCGGGGCCGCCGTGCAGCTGCTCGTCGGCATCCCGGCGGCGTGGGGCGTGTTCCAGCGCCCCGTCATGCGGGAATACGCTTTCACGCGCGGGCAGGCCACGATGGCCTTTGCCGTCCTCGTCGCGGCCTACGGCATCGGCTGCGCCGCCGGCGGCCTTGTGCAGGATCGAAAGGGCCCGCGGTATGCCGGGCTCTGGGGCGCGGTGATGCTCGGGGCGGGCTTTTTGCTCGCCGCCGCGGCGCCAGAGGGCAACGCGCCGCTGTTTTTGCTCGTCTACAGCGTGCCGGCGGGGCTGGGCAGCGCGTTCCTCGCCCCGGCGGTGCTGGCCTGCGCGCAGAAATGGTACGCCGGCAAAAAGGGCTGGGCCACCGGCGTGACCGGCGTGGCGCAGGGGCTTTCGGGCGCCTTTCTCACCGTCTTCGTGCGCGGGCTCGGCGGGCTTTTTGGCATGCGCGTCTGCTTTGCGGCGCTGGGGGGCGTGGCGCTCGCCGTCGGCGGCCTCGGCGCGGCTGTGCTGCAGGACCCGCCCCCGCCCGCCTTCGGCCCCGCGCAGGCCCGGGCGCAGGGCCTTGCGCCCAAACAGATGCTGCGCACCGCGCAGTACAAATGGTGCTTTGCGGCGGTGGCGCTGGCCGCGCCGCCGGTCTTGCTGTTCAGCCCCGATATTTTAAAGATCGCCGCCGACCGCGGCCTGCCGGAGGCCTGGGCGCCGTGGAGCGTCGTGTTCGGCTCGGCGGCCAGCGCCGCGGGGCGCCTGCTCTGCCCGGCCTTGAGCGACAGGCTGGGCCGCAAGCCGGTGCTGTACGCGCTGTACGCCGGGCTGGCGGCGGGCTCGGTGTGGTTCGCCTTCGCGCAGGGCGGCTGGGTGCTGGCCGCCTACGCGCTGCTCTCCTGCCTGTACGCCGGCGAGGCCGCCGTCGAGCCCGCGTTCAACAGCGACCTGTTCGGCCTTGGATATGCCGGCGTCAACTACGGGTTCATGGCGCTGGGCATGAGCGCCGGCAGCCTGCTGGCCTTTGCGGGCAGCCGTCTGCTGCCGCTTGGCTGGCGGCACTGGGCGGCGGCGGGCAGCGCGCTGGCCGGCCTTGCCTGCCTTGTGCCGGTCAGGCCGCCGCGCCCCGAACGCCCATAAGCGCCGCCGCCCGCCGCGGGCGGCAATTTTTTATCGCCGCGCGGCGCGCAACCCCTTGCAAAACACGCAACAGTACCTTATAATAAAACCAGCTGTGAACCCTTTAACAAAACCGCAAAGGAGAGATTCGATATGACCTATTCGCATGAAGTAGAGCGTATGTGTCCTCTGACCAAAGGCCCCAACCACGGCCCCGCCCCCATCCCGGAGGAGGGCGCCTGGATCAAGGCCTATGAGATCAAGGATATCAGCGGCTACACCCACGGCATCGGCTGGTGCGCGCCGCAGCAGGGCACCTGCAAGCTGAGCCTGAACATCAAAAACGGCATCATCGAGGAGGCGCTGGTCGAGACCATCGGCTGCTCCGGCATGACCCATTCCGCCGCCATGGCGGGCGAGATCCTGCCCGGCAAGACCATCCTCGAGGCGCTCAACACCGACCTCGTGTGCGATGCCATCAACGTGGCCATGCGCGAGCTGTTTTTGCAGATCGTCTATGGCCGCAGCCAGACCGCGTTCTCCGAGGACGGCCTGCCCGTCGGCGCCGGCCTTGAGGATCTCGGCAAGGGCCTGCGCAGCATGACCGGCACCATCTTCTCGACCAAGGCCAAGGGCGTGCGCTATCTGGAGCTGACCGAGGGCTACATCAACAAGCTCGCCGTCGACGACAACAACGAGGTCATCGGCTATGAGTTCGTGCGCCTGGGCAAGATGATGGAAGACATCCGCCACGGTGTTGACCCCAAGACCGCCTACGAAAAGAACGTCGGTACTTACGGCCGCTTTGCGAACGCCCCCAAGTACATCGACCCGCGCGAAGAGTAAGAGAGGAGGAGTTCAACCATGGCTACTTTTGAATCTATGGAGCGCCGCATGCCCAAAATCGAGGCATGTCTGAAGAGCAACGGCCTCGAATCCCTGGATGCCTGCCGCGATATGCTCCTCGCCAAGGGCATCGACTGCGAGTCCATCGTCAAGGGCGTGCAGCCCATCTGCTTTGAGAACGCCGTCTGGGCCTACACCCTCGGCACCGCCATCGCCGTCAAGCGCGGGCTGAAGTCCGCCGCCGAGTGCGCCGCCGCCATCGGCGAGGGCCTCGAGGCGTTCACCATCCCCGGCTCGGTCGCCGAGCAGCGCCATGTCGGCCTTGGCCACGGCAATCTGGGCGCCATGCTGCTCAGCGATGAGACCAAGTGCTTCGCGTTCCTGGCCGGCCACGAGAGCTTTGCCGCCGCCGAGGGCGCCATCGGCATCGCCCGCACCGCCAACAAGGCCCGCAAGACGCCGCTGCGCGTCATCCTGAACGGCCTTGGCAAGGACGCCGCCTACATCATCAGCCGCATCAACGGCTTCACCTACGTCGAGACCGACTACGATTTCAAGACCGGCACGCTCAAGGTCGTGCGCGAGGTGCCCTTCTCCGAGGGCGAGCGCGCCGCCGTGCGCTGCTACGGCGCCAACGATGTGCTCGAGGGCGTCGCCATCATGCAGAAGGAGGCCGTCGAGGTCTCCATCACCGGCAACTCCACCAACCCCACCCGCTTCCAGCATCTCGTGGCCGGCACCTACAAGAAGTGGGCCATCGAGAACGGCAAGAAGTACTTCTCCGTCGCCTCCGGCGGCGGCACGGGCCGCACCCTGCACCCCGACAACGTGGCCGCCGGCCCCGCCAGCTACGGCCTGACCGACTCGATGGGCCGCATGCACGGCGACGCGCAGTTCGCCGGCTCGTCCAGCGTGCCCGCGCACGTTGAGATGATGGGCCTCATCGGCGCCGGCAACAACCCCATGGTCGGCATGACCGTGGCCTGCGCCGTGGCCGCCAGCCAGGCATAAAGCAAGACCCGTTTTGGCCGCCCCGGCGTCTGCCGGGGCGGCTTTGCAGGATGAGGCGGGGCCATCGACCCCGCCGCCCCGCAAAAAGGAGGCTCCCATGACCCACAAGACCTTGACATTGAACACCGGCGCGGCCATGCCGCTGGTCGGCTTTGGCACCTACCAGGTCACCGACCCGGCGGAATGCGAGCGCGCCGTGAGCGCCGCGCTCGAGGCCGGCTACCGTCTCCTCGACACGGCGCAGAACTACGGCACCGAGACCCCCGTCGGCAAGGCCGTGCGTGCCGTCGGCGTGCCGCGGGAGGAGCTGTTCATCACCTCCAAGGTGTGGTTCCGCAACCATAAGGAGGGCGAGTGCCGCGCGAGCGTGCTGCGCAGCCTCGAGCGGCTGGGGCTCGACTACCTCGACCTCATGCTCATCCACTGGCCGTTCGGCGATGTCTACGCCGCCTGGCGCGATCTGGAGGCGCTGTACAGGGAGGGCGTGCTCAGGGCCATCGGCGTCTCGAATTTCAGCCCAGACCGCCTCATCGACCTCATCAACTTCAACGAGGTCGCGCCGGCGGTGAACCAGATCGAGACGCACCTCTACTGCCAGCAGCGGGCGGCGCGCCCGTGGCTGCAAAAGTACGGCGTGGCGCAGCAGGCCTACGCGCCGCTGGGCCAGAGCCGCATCAACGAGATGTTCGCCCAGCCGGCGGTGCAGGCGGCGGCCGCCGCCCACGGCAAGACCCCCGCGCAGGTGGCGCTGCGGTTTTTGGTGCAGCAGGGCATCGCCGTCATCCCGAAATCAACGCACGAAGCGCGCATCCGCGAAAACATCGACATCTTTGATTTTGCCCTGACGGAGGACGAGATGGCCGCGCTGCAGGCGCTCGACACCGCCGACCCGATGATCGGCACCGCCGACCGCCCCGCGCGGGTGGAATCGAGCAAAAGCTGGACGAGCAGGGAGCTGTGACAGAGGGGAAACATGACGCACAACATGCAGCTGGCGCCGGCGCCTTTCCGCATGATCCGCGCGGGGACAAAAACGATCGAGCTGCGCCTGTATGACGAAAAACGGCGCGGGCTTTGCATTGGCGACCGGATCGTCTTTACCAATACCGACGCGCCGAACGAGACGGCGGAGGCCGAGATCCTGGAGCTGTATGTTTTTCCGTCCTTTGCCGAGCTCTACCGCGCGCTCCCGCTGCTGGAATGCGGCTACACCGAAGCGGACGTCGCCGGCGCCGCGCCGGAGGATATGGAGCTCTATTATCCAAGGGAGGCTCAAAAGCGGTATGGCGTTGTCGGCATCAAAATCGCCGTGCTGCGGTAGACACACGATTTGAGCCGGCAGGGCCATCCGGCCCGCGACGGCGGGGTGAGGGCACCCCGCCCTGCGCTGCAATGTTGGCATATCCATGCCGCCAAACCAGAATGAAATTCGCAGGGGCCGGATCTATCCGGCCCCTGCGAAATGATTGGTGCTTTAGCTTAAACAAACCCCTGGTTCTACCAGGGGTGGATAAAAAGCCTTGGCAAATTAAATCCCCAAGGTCAAACGAAATGGTTTGGCGACCACATCACGAAAGACCAAGGGGATTTAACGCGGATGGAGAAAGTTAATCCAAAGATGTTTTGCCTATTGCAGAAGTGACCGGTTTACCGGTTGCGGGGCAAGTGATGCGATAATAATGTTCAGTGCCCCTTCCAGGGGCCAGCAAGGATTAGGCCCTTCCAGGGCCTGAGCAAACCACTGGTTTACCAGTGGTTCTGATAAGGGGAAAAACGGTTTATTTGGTGCCGAAGATGCGGTCGCCGGCGTCGCCGAGGCCCGGCACGATGTAGCCGTTCTCGTTGAGCTTTTCGTCCAGCGCGCCGACGTAGATGTCGACGTCCGGGTGCGCCTCGTGCAGGGCCTTCAGGCCCTCCGGCGCGGCGATGAGGCCGATGAACTTGATGTGCTGCGCGCCGCGTTTTTTGACCTGCGTGATGGCGTCGCCGGCGCTGCCGCCGGTGGCCAGCATCGGGTCCAGCACGATGACCTCGCGCTCCGAGATGTCGCTGGGCAGCTTGCAGTAGTATTCCACCGGCTGCAGGGTGTTCTCGTCGCGGTACATGCCGATGTGCCCGACCTTGGCGGCGGGGATGAGGTTGAGCATGCCGTCCACCATGCCCAGGCCCGCGCGCAGGATGGGCACCAGCGCCAGCTTGCGCCCGGCCAGCACCTTGGTGTGGGCCACGGCGATGGGGGTCTGGATCTCGACCTCCTCGGTGGGCAGGTCGCGCGTGGCCTCATAGCAGAGCAGCATGGCCACCTCGCTGACAAGGGCGCGGAACTCGTTGGTGCCGGTGTTCACGTCCCGCATCAGGCTGATCTTGTGCTGGATGAGAGGATGGTCTACGATCTCGACAACGCTCATGGTCAATACTCCTTTTTTTTCACTGGATTCGGTATCGCAGGGCGCCGCGGGTGGGCGGCCGCCCGGGTCACTGGCTGTCGGCGCCCGCGCGGGCGGCGCGCTCGCGCTCGGCCTGGCTCTGGCGGTGATAGTCCGGCACGAGGGCGGCGGGCTCTACGCAGCACCCCGCGCGGTGGGCGGCCAGCGCCGCCAACCCCACGCCGGCGGCGCGCAGGCCGCGCAGCGCCGGCGGGCAGGGCAGGACGCCCGGCAAGCCCCTGTACAAATCATAGCACAAATTTGCGCCGTCGCCAACAAAAAAAACCGGCTTTGGGCAATTTTGCAAAAATTCCCGCAGCGCCCCGGCGGGGGCGGCGGTGTCCGGCGTCAGGCGCGCGTGGGTGCCAAGGTCGAACGCCGCCCAGTACACCTGCCCGCGGCGGGCATCCAGCGCGCCGACCACCGTGCCCTGCCCCACATGGCCGCGGGCCAGCGCCTCCAGCGTCGAGACGCCGGCGCAGGGGGTGTTCTGCGGCAGCGCCAGCCCCTTGACGAGCGCCAGCCCGATGCGCAGCCCGGTAAAGCTGCCCGGGCCCGCCGTCACGCCGTACACTTCGATCTGCGCGGGCGTCAGCCCGCAGGCGCGCAGGGCGGTGTCGATCAGCGGCAGCACCGTCTCGCTGTGGGTCAGGCCGGTGGCCGAAAGGCTCTCATACAGCAGCGTCTCATCGCGCAGGAGCGCGACGGCGGCGGTCTTGCCGGCGGTGTCAAGTGCCAGGATGTTCATGCCAAGTCCCTATACAAATTGGAATAATATTACAAACTGTATATTACGCGTCCAGCTCCACCGTGATCCTCCGGTCGTTCTCGCCGGGGCCGCAGCGGGCGATATCCACGCGGACGGGCCGCTCGGCGGCCAGCGCCTCGGCGCAGTTCTCGCTCCACTCGGCGGCCACCACGGCGCCGGCGTCCAGATAATCGTAAAAGCCGGCGGCGGCCAGGTCGTGCGCGTTTTCCACGCGGTACAGATCAAAATGCGCCATCGGGCGCGGCCCGCGGTAGTAGTTGACGATGGCGAACGTCGGGCTGCTGACCGGGTCGGTGCAGCCGAGGCCCTCGGCCAGGCCCTGGCAGAACGCGGTCTTGCCCACGCCCAGCCCGCCGGTAAAGCAGACGAGCGCCCCCGCCGGCAGGCGCGCGGCCAGACGGCGGCCCAGGGCCACCGTCTCCTGGCGGGAATGGGTACGGTATTCCTCCACGCGGCGCACGCTCCTTTTCGCCCGGCTTTCCGTACCGCTATTATACACCAAACGCCGCCGCGCGGCAAGGCTTGTAAAAACTCGGCGCGGCGGCTGGTAAAAACCGCCGCTTTGGCGTATACTGGAAAAAACGGCAGGGGAGGGGCGCGCCATGGGCAAACGGCACTGGGCTCGGCTGGATGCGGTGTATCTGGGGCTGTGCTGCGCCTGCTCGGCGCTCAGCGTCGCGGTGCTCCTGTCGGTCGGGCAGAGCCAGCTCGGCGGCGCCAACGACAAAGCCTCGGTGCAGGTGGTGGCCAGCCTGCTCGGCGTTTTGATGGCGGTCATCTTTTCCACCGTCGACTACCGCGCGCTGGCCCGCGCCTGGCCGCTGCACGCCACCGTGGCGTGGGGGCTCGTGCTGCCCACGCTGTTTTTGCGCAACTTCGATACCGGCCTTTTCACCATCGGGTATGACGCCGGCGGCACCGCCAACTACAGCTGGTATCGCATCGGCGGTATGACGTTCCAGCCCGCCGAGCTCGCCAAGCTGAGCTTTGTGCTCACGCTGGCCTGGCATCTGGACAGGGTGCGCGGCAGGGTCAATGCCCCGCGCGAGCTGGCGCTGCTGCTGCTGCACATCGCGCTGCCGGTGCTCGCCATCCACATCCAGGGCGACGACGGCACGGCGCTGATCTTTTTGGGGGTCGGCCTTGTCATGCTGTTTGCCGGCGGGCTTTCGCTGTGGGTGGCGGGCGGCGCGCTGGGCCTGGCCGCGGCGGGCGGCGCGGCGCTGCTGGCGTTCCGGCCCGGCATCTTGAAGGCCTACCAGTTCAAGCGCATTTTGGCCATCCTGACCCCGGACGACCCGGCGCTGGCGGATTTCACCTACCAGCAGAACAAGGGGGCCATGGCCATCGGCACCGGCGGGCTGGCGGGGCAGGGCCTGTTTACCGGTGAGCACGTCTATGTGCCCAACGCCTGGAACGATTTCATCTTCGCCTATCTGGCGAACGCGCTCGGCTTTCTCGGCGCGGCGCTCGTGCTGGGGCTTTTGCTGGCCATCTGCCTGCGCACGCTGCAAACCGCGCTCGGCAGCGCCGATTTCCTGGGCCGCAGCGTCTGCACCGGCATCTTTGCGGCGCTGTTCTTGCAGTGCCTTGTCAACCTCGGCATGAATCTGCAGGTGCTTCCGGTCATCGGCGTGACGCTGCCGTTCTTCTCGGCGGGGGGCTCGAGCGCGGTGATGATGTACCTGTGCGTGGGGCTCGTGCTCAGCGTCTCGCGCCAGAGCCGCCGCGTGCAGGGACTGGCCAAACCGCTGGACTGAAAGCACACGCGCAAAGCCCCGCCGGCGGCACGCCGGCGGGGCTTTGCGCGTGGCAGCGTGTCGAGAAACTCGACACGCTGCAAAAGAGGGGCTCGGCTAAGCTGGCTGCGCCAGTCCGCCTGCGCCCCTCTCTTGGACACACCCCGTCGCAAAAAATGCTGTTCTCATGCCTAAAGGCGACTCGAACGGCATTTTTTGCTCTAGAGGTATCGACCTCGTCTGCACATGTCAGCCGAGGTCGATGGATTCAGAGAACACCTTTTTTGACAGGCTTTGCGCGTGGATATTCCGAAATCATGCGCGGCCTGCTTCCGGGCGGCGCTCTTCGTTTGAGGAGAACAGCGCCGGCAGCAGCGCCAGGGCGGCGATGCCCACGATGATGAACACCGTGCGGGCCAGCCAGCCCAGGCTGCCGCCCAGCAGCCACCCGACAAGATCCAGGCCCCAGATACCGTAGACGCCCCAGTTGATGCCGCCCACGATGACCAGCAGCAACAGGAGCTTTTGGAACCAAGAGTTGTACATGAAAAATCCCCCTTTCCTGCCGGTAGCTTGCGCAGAGAAAGGGGGATTTATGCATCTTCAGTTTTTCAGCGCCTGGATGGGCGCCGGGATGCGCCCGCCGCGATGGATCATGGCATCCGGCTTGAAGCGGCTGATGTCCATGATGGGCGCGCGGCCCAAAAGCCCGCCGAAATCGAGCACGTCGCCCGCCTTGTGGCCGATGGCCGGGATCACGCGCACCGCCGTGGTCTTGGAATTGACCATGCCGATGGCGGCCTCGTCGGCGATGAGCGCGCTGATGACCTCGGCGGTGGTGTCGCCCGGGATGACGACCATGTCGATGCCCACGCTGCACACGGCGGTCATCGCCTCGAGCTTTTCAAGGCACAGGCTGCCGCGCTCGACGGCCCTGATCATGCCGTCGTCCTCCGATACGGGGATGAACGCGCCGGACAGCCCGCCCACATGGTTCGATGCCATCACGCCGCCCTTTTTGACCGCGTCGTTGAGCAGGGCGAGGCACGCCGTCGTGCCGCAGCCGCCGCAGCTCTCCAGGCCCATCTCCTCCAGGATGTTGGCGACGCTGTCGCCCACGGCGGGCGTGGGGGCGAGCGAGAGGTCGATGATGCCCGCCGGCACGCCGAGCTGCTCGCTGGCAAGCCGCGCCACCAGCTGGCCCAGCCGGGTGATCTTGAACGCCGTGCGCTTGATGAGCTCGGCCACCTCGTCCATGGGGGCGTCCTTGGGCAGCTTGGCGAGCGCCGCGCGCACCGCGCCGGGGCCGGAAACGCCGACGTGCACCACGCAATCCGGCTCGCCGGGGCCGTGGTAGGCGCCGGCCATAAAGGGGTTGTCCTCCGGC
The DNA here is from genome assembly GCA_947628865.1 of uncultured Gemmiger sp. Classification (GTDB taxonomy): domain Bacteria; phylum Bacillota; class Clostridia; order Oscillospirales; family Ruminococcaceae; genus Gemmiger. Next base: position 6,596 of record CANRBN010000012.1, on the reverse strand, counting down.
GCGTTGCAGAACACCACGAGCTTGGCGCAGCCCATGCAGTTGTCGTCGGCCGTCATCGCGGCGGCGTTGCGCACCGTCTGGCCCATCATGCGCACCGCGTCCATGTTGATGCCGCTCTTGGTGCTGCCCACGTTGACGCTGGAGCAGACGAGCTCGGTCTCGGCCAGCGCGCGCGGGATGCTGGCGATGAGCCGCGCGTCCCCCGCCGAAAAGCCCTTGTGGACGAGAGCGCCGAACCCGCCGATGAAGTTGACCCCCACCGCCTTGGCGGCGGCGTCGAGGGCCCTTGCATAGTCGACGGGGTCGGCCTCGGGCGCGGCGCCCAGCAGCATGGCGACGGGCGTCACGCTGATGCGCTTGTTGACGATGGGGATGCCGTATTCCCGCGCGATGCCGTCCACCACCGGCACGAGCCGCCCCGCCAGCCGCGTGATCTTTTCGTAGATCTTGCGGCAGGCGGCCGCGGGGTCGGGGTCGGCGCAGTCGAGCAGATTGATGCCCATCGTCACGGTGCGCACGTCGAGGTTTTCGGCGGTCAGCATCCCGATGGTCTCCAGGATGTCACCGGTGTTCAAGATACGCATAAAACAGGCCTCTTCTTTAGCTTTAGATCCATCGCCATCGGCTGACATGTGCAGACGATGACGATACCTTGAGAGCAAAAATGCCGCGGCAGGTCGCCAAAGGCATGCGCAAGGCATTTTTGCGGCGGTGGGTGTCCAGGAGGGAGGTGCAGGAGACTTGGCGAGCGCATCCCGTAATGCGCGCGTTCGCGCGCTGCCCGTTTCGGAACGGCTTACGCTCCGCTGCGCTGCGCTCTGGCCGTTTTTGCCAAGCCAAATTTTCATCTGGAGATAAAAATTTGGCTTGCGCCGCACAGGGTGCGGCGGGCAAAAAGCCGAACCTCCCTTTTGAGATCTCAGATGGTGTGCATCGCGTCGATGACTTCCTGCCGGGTCAGCGTGACCTGCATGCCCATCTCCCGGCCCAGCGCGTCAAAGCGGGCGCGCACGGCGTCCGGGTCGGCGTTCGCGGCGGAGAGATCGACCAGCATGATCATGCAGAACATCTCCTGCAGGATGCTCTGGGTCACGTCCTCGATGTTGATGTTGAGCGCGGCGCACACGGCGCTGACCCGGGCGATGACGCCCACGGTGTCCCGCCCGATCACGGTGATAACGGCTTTCATAAGGCAGCGACCTCGCTTTGTAGGATTGGGATGGCTCTATCATAGCAGATTTTGCCGCCGCGCGCAACGCCGGGCCAAAATTCCGCCGGTTGAACCGCGCGCCGATCTGTGCTATACTGTCTTTATCTGTACAGACCTTTGCAAGAGGAGGAATACAGCCCATGGAACAGCTTCTTCGCATCCTTGAGCACAATGCCCGCCTGCCGCTCGAGGACATTGCCGCCATGCTCGATACCACCCCCGCCGCCGTCGCCGCCATGATGGACGAGGCCGCCGCCAGGGGGTACATCCACGGCTACAGCACCCTCATCGACTGGGAGCGCGCCGGCGTCAACGTCGTCGAGGCCGTCATCGAGCTGCACGTCTCGCCGCGCAAGTCCCGCGGGTTTGACGAGGTCGCCTCGGCCATCGCCGCCTTCGACGAGGTCGACAGCGTCCTGCTGATGAGCGGCAGCTACGATCTGCAGGTCATCATCAAGGGGCATTCCTTTCAGGAGATCGCGCTGTTCGTGGCCAAGCGGCTCTCCCCGCTCGACGATGTGCTGTCCACCGCCACGAGCTTTGTGCTGCGCACCTACAAGCGCGGGGGCCGGCTCTATCAGGCCGAGGAGATCGACGAAAGAGAGTGTACGGTGCTTTGATGGATTACCAGCAGCTGTTGGCGCCGGCCGCCAAGGCCATGCGCCCCTCCGGCATCCGCCGCTTTTTTGACCTCGCCGCCGAGATGCCGCACTGCATCAGCCTGGGCGTCGGCGAGCCGGATTTCAAGACCCCCTGGGCCGTGCGGGACGCCGGCATCCGCAGCCTCGAGCAGGGCCGCACCCGCTATACCGCCAACGCCGGCTTGAAGGAGCTGCGGGCCGAGATCTGCGCCTACCTTGCCCGCCGCTTTGACCTTGCCTATGAACCGGAGCAGGTGCTCGTCACCGTCGGCGGCAGCGAGGCCATCGACCTGACCATCCGCGCGCTCGTGGCGCCGGGCGACGAGGTCGTCATCCCGGAGCCCTGCTTTGTCTGCTACGAGCCCATCACCCAGCTCACCGGCGGCGTGCCGGTGCACATCGCCACCAGGGCCGAGGACGGATTCCGCCTCACGCCCGCGGCGCTGCGCGCGGCCATCACCCCGCGCACCAAGCTGATCATCCTGCCCTACCCGAACAACCCCACCGGCGGCGTGATGGGCGAGGGGGATCTCGAGGCCATCGCCGAGGTGCTGCGCGGCACCGGCATCATGGTGCTCTCGGACGAGATCTACGCCGAGCTCACCTACGGCCTTGACCGCCACGTCTCTTTCGCATCGCTGCCCGGCATGGCGGAGCGCACCGTCGTCGTCAACGGCTTCTCCAAGGCCTACGCGATGACCGGCTGGCGCCTCGGCTACGCGGCGGGGCCGCAGGCGGTCATCAAGGTGATGACCAAGATCCACCAAAGCTGCATCATGTCGGCGCCCACCACCAGCCAGTACGCGGCCATCACGGCGCTGCACAACTGCGACGAGGCCATCGAGACGATGCGCGACGAATACAACCGCCGCCGCCGCTATGTGGTCAAGTCCCTCAACGAGATGGGCCTTGCCTGCTTTGAGCCGCGCGGGGCGTTCTATGTGTTCCCCGGCATCCAGGCAAGCGGCCTGTCGAGCGAGGAGTTCTGCGAGCGGCTTTTGCGTGAAAAGGAGGTCGCCATCGTGCCCGGCGACGCGTTCGGCGCCTGCGGCGAGGGGTATGCGCGCATCAGCTACGCCTACAGCGTCGACCATCTGCAGACGGCGATGGGCCGCATCCGCGCCTTTTTGCAGGAAAACCACTGGCTCTGACCCAAGGAGGGGACTATGCCGCTGCGCTGCGTGACCGTTTTGGCCCCGGCCAAGCTGAACCTGGCGCTGGACGTCGTCGGCACGCTGCCGGGCGGCTACCACGCGCTGGATATGCTCATGCAGGCCGTCACCCTGCATGAGGAGCTCGTTCTGCGCCCCTCGCCCGGGCTGACCGTGCGCATGCCGGGCAGCTTTGTGCCCGTCAACCCCAAAAACACCGCGCTCAAGGCGGCGCTCGCCTTTTTTGACTATACCGGCCTGCTGGCCGGCGTGGACATCACGGTGCACAAAAAAACGCCGGTGCGCGCCGGCATGGGCGGCGGCAGCGCCGACGCCGCCGGCGTGCTGGTGGGCATGAACGAGCTGTTCGCCGCGCGCCTCTCGATGAGCGAGCTGTGCGCCCTCGGGGCCGGCATCGGGGCGGACGTGCCGTTCGCGCTGCTGGGCGGCACCTGCCGCGTGCAGGGCAAGGGCGATCTGCTCAAGCCCCTGCCGCCCTGCCCTGCGTGCCGGTTCGTCATCGTCATGCCCAGCATCGGCGTCTCGACGCCGGAGGCGTTCGCCCGCTACGACGCGCTCGGCAGCCCGCTCCACCCCGACTGCGCGGCGCAGGAGCAGGCCGTGCGCGCCGGCGATCTGGCGGCCCTGTGCGCCAGCGCCGGCAACGCCCTCGAGCATTGCAGCGCCGCCACGCAGACCGCCGCCATCCGCGCCAGGCTGGACGCCGCCGGCGCGCTCGCGAGCCTGATGACCGGCAGCGGCGCCGCCGTCTACGGCATCTTTGCCGACGAGGCCGCGGCGCAAGCCGCCGCCGCGAGCCTGCGGGCCGAGTACCGGCAGGTCTATCTCGCCGCGCCGGACAGGGGCGGCGCGCGCGTGGTGCGCGCCGTGCGCTGATCCCGCGCCCGCCCCGTTAAAACCGCCCCCGCTGCCCATACTGAAAGGGCAAGGGGGAATGGTCTGTGCGAACTTTCAAGCTGCGCGCCGCGCTGCGGCGCGGCTGCCTGCTGGGACTGGTACTTACGCTGGCGCTCACGCTGCTGGCCGAGCAGGCGGGCCGCTACCGCCGCGCCGCCGCCGCCGTGCGCGCCGATACGCTGCGCCTGCACATCGTGGCCAACAGTGACACGCTGGCCGACCAGTGCGCCAAGCTGCGCGCGCGGGACGCGGTGCTGGCCGCCGCCGCGCCGCTGCTGCGCGGCGCCGGCAGCCTCGAGCAGGCTGAGGAGCGCCTGCGCCGCGCGCTGCCGGCCCTCTGCCGGGCGGCCCGTCTGGCCGCCGGCCAGCCGGCACGGATCAGGCTCGGGGCGGACAGCTTCCCGCCGGGGGACTACGGCGATTTCGCGCTGCCGGGCGGCGAATACACCGCCCTGCGCATCGAGCTCGGCGCCGGGGCGGGGCACAACTGGTTCTGCGTTTTGTACCCGGCGCTCTGCGTGCAGGGCGCCGTGGCCGAGTACCCGGACGAGGACGAGAACGAGCTCGTCTTCGGGCAATGGCGGGTGCGCTTTGCGCTGTGGGATCTTTTGTGCGGCGCAAGGCAGAAAAGGGAAAGCCGCTGAAAGGAGGTGCCGCCGTGCTGGAGCTGATCCTGGGCCCCGCCGGCAGCGGAAAATCGCATGCCGTGTGGCAGGCGCTTTTGCGCCGCGCGCAGGCCGGGCGGCGCAGTGTGCTGCTGGTGCCGGAGCAGTTCACCTCCTCGACCGAGGGCACGCTCTACGCCGTCCTCGGCGATACGCTGTCCGCCTATGTGGACAGCTATTCCTTTACCTCGCTGGCCGAGACGCTGCTGCGCCGCTACGGCGGCGCCGCCGTGCCGACCTTGAGCGAGGCCGGGCGCGCGGTGCTCGTGCGGCGCGTGCTGGACGCGCTGCCGGACAAGATCGTCTACTACGGGCGGCAGCGCCAGTCGCCCGCCTTTTGTGAAAAGGCCGCCCAGACCATCGAGGAGCTCAAAAGCGCCGGCATCCGCCCGGAGCAGCTGGCGGCCTACGCGCAGGGCCCCGGCGCCGACACCGAAAAGCTCGGCGAGCTGGCGCTCATCTATGCCACCTACGAGGCGCTGCTCAAAACCACCGCGCTCGACCCCGGCGACCGCGTCGAGATGGCCGCCGGCCTTTTGCAGCCGGCGTTTTTTGCCGGCCAGGCGGTCTTTTTGGACGAGTTCGATACATTCAACGCCTCCAAGCGCGCGATGCTGGCGGCGCTGCTGCCCGTCGCCGACGTGACCGTCACGCTGTGCTGCACGGGGCTCGACGGCCCGGACGACGGCTGCTCGCTGTTCAGCGGCGCGCGGCGCGTGGCCGCGATGCTGCGCCGCATGGCCGGGGAGGCCGGCGTAAAAAGCCATGTCACCACGCTGCGCGGCGATATGCGGCACGCGCAGGCCCCGGCGCTCGCCGAGCTCACGCTGCTCCTGCAGGAGCCCGGCTATACGCCCGAGCCGCTGCCCGACGGCCCGGAGCCGGCCATTGTATATTCCTGTGCCGACACCCGCCAGGACGAGGCCAAGGCCGTGGCCGCCGCCGTCAAGGCAAAGGCCCGCGCCGGCATGCCCTACAGCCGCATGGCCGTCGTCTGCCGCGAGGCGGGGACCTACCTGCCGGCGCTGCGCTACGAGTTCCGGCTGCAGGGCATCCCCTTTTTTTGCGACGAGCCCACCACGCCGGAGAACACCGCCCCCGCGCGCGCCGTGGCCGCGGCGCTGGAGGTGCTGCGCAGCGGCCTTGGCACCCGCGGCATGATGGCCCTGCTCAAGAGCGGATTGGTCGATCTGCCCGAGCGCGAGCAGTGCGCGCTCGAAAACTACGCCTACACCTGGAGCCTGCACGCCGAGGACTGGCGCGCCCCCTTTACCCGCAGCCCGGCGGGCTACGCCGGCCCGATGACGCCGCAGGACGCCGAGGAGCTGGCCCTGGCCGAGCATGCCCGCGCCTTTCTGGCGGAGCGGGCACAGCGCTTTTTGGGCCGCGCGCGCGGCGCCGCCGTGCCGGAGCTGACCAGGCAGATCTATCTGTTTTTGCAGGCGCTCGGCGCCGAAAGGTGCATCGAAGCGCTGGCCGCGGAGCTGCGCGCGCGCGGCGAGCACCCCGCCGCCGACGAGGCCGTGCGGGAGTGGAACACCGTGACCGCGCTGCTCAACGAGCTGGTGCAGCTGCTGGATGCCGACGCCGTGCCGGATGCGCGCGAATACGGCGAGCTGTTCACCCTGCTTTTGCGCACCACTGATATGGGCCACATCCCGCAGAGCCTTGACAGCGTGCTGTTCACGACGGCGGGCCGCATGCGCCTGCCCGAGGTGGATGCCTGCTTCGTGCTGGGCCTCGCGGAGGGCGAGTTCCCGCAGCTGCCGGGAGACATCGGCCTGCTCACCCACGCCGACCGCGATGCGATGATCGCGCAGGGCGCCGACCTGCCCGACTGCTTTGAGAACCGCGTCATCCGCGAGCAGGTCTGCTTTTACAAGGCCCTCACGGCGCCGCGGCGCTTTCTGTGGCTGAGCTGGCCCGGCGGCGCGCAGGCGGCGCTGCCGATGAGCGCCGCGCTCGGCCCCGTGATGGAGCTGCTGCGCCCGCCCGCCGCGCGGCGCTCATC
>CANRBN010000011.1 GCA_947628865.1 uncultured Gemmiger sp. | reverse complement strand
CTGCCGCCCGCCCGGCGCCCGCCGCCGCGCGGCGGGCGCAGCAAAACGAGGAGATGTCCCCGCCGCGCGGCGCCTGCCCGCTGACGCGGGAAGACCGCGCCCGCCTTGCCGTCGAGGCCCCGCTGGCCAGCGTGGTGGTGCGCACCTGCAGCCGGCCCGATACCTTGCGCGAGACGCTGCGCTGCCTTGCGCACCAGACCTGGAAAAACCTTGAGGTCGTGGTCGTGGAGGACGGCGATGCCACCGCAAAAGCGATGCTGGAGCGGGAATTTGCCGACCTGCCCATCCGCTACCACGCCACGGGCGAGCATGTTGGCCGCGGGCGGGCCGGCAACCTTGGCATCGAGCTCGCGCGCGGGGAATATGTCTGCTTTTTGGACGATGACGATTTTTTCTATCCCGACCATCTGGAGCTGCATCTGGCGGCGCTCACCGGAGGCCGCCGGCCCGGCTTCGTGATCAGCTCCATCACCGCCTTTGCCGCCGACGTACACAGCCGCAGCCCCTACCGGTACACGGTAAAAAAGCGATATCCGGTCATTTTTGACCACATCACGCTGATGGATATGTGCGTGAGGTGCCGCATCCCGAGCTCGGGCGGCATGTTCCGGCGCGCGCTGGCGCTCGAGACCGGCGGCATGCGCGAGGACTTGAGCGGCGACGAGGACTGGGCGCTGTGGCTGCGCCTGTGGGCCGCCGACGCAAGGCCGGAAACGGTGCCGGATATCCCGCGTGCCACCAGCCTGTGTGGCTATCCGGCGGATGAACGGCAGGCCGCCGCGCGGCTTGCTGCCTACGAAGCCTGCGACGAACAGATGCTGGCCGGCCCGGAGCTCCGGTTCAGCTGCCCGGCGGACGAGGTCGAGGGCTGGCGCCGCACCGTGGCGGCGGACATGGCGCATCTGGCCGTGCACGGCGGCCTGGCGGCGCTGGCAGCCGAGGCCGCGCGGCATGCGCAGGCCGACATCGGCCCCGTGCCGCAGAGCGGCGTGTATACGCTGACCGCACAGCAGATCAACCGCTATTACTGGTATCTCGTCACCAAGGAGGCCGCGCGTGGAACGCCGTGATCTGTGCACCGTCGTCATCAACAGCTGCGACGGGTATGCCGATATCTGGGGTGCTTTCCTCACCCTGCGCGACCGTTACTGGCCCGACCGCCCCTGGCCGCTCGTGCTCAACACCGAGACGCTGCCCGGTCTCGGCCCGCAACGCCGGCCTGCGCGCCGTCATGCGGCTCAGGAGCGGCACGGCGCTACTGGCCTGGCTGGTGCTGGCGGCGCCCCGAACCGATACCTGACGAGGTGAGACCATGCCGGATGTAACTGTACGCGGCGCCGTGCTGTGGGCCGCCGGGCGCGGCGTGCCGCGCGTCATCGTGCCCATCATGGAGGATTCGGCCCAGGCGGCGCTCGAGCGCGCCGAGGATCTTGCCCGCCCGCGGTGGGATGGCGTGGCCGAGCTCGTCGAGCTGCGGCTGGATCCGCTGCTGGCGGCGGGGGAGAACGCCTGCGGCGCGCTGAAAGCCGTGCGGCGCGCGCTGGACGCGGCGCAGAACGGCGCCGGGCGGCCCCTGCTCGCCACCGTGCGCACCAGGCGCGAGGGCGGCCAGGCCGACCTTACACCCGGGGAATATGCGGCCGCGGTGCAAAAGCTGCTCGGGGCCTGCGCGCCCGATCTTGTGGACATCGAATTCTCCGCCGGGCCGGAGGCCGTTGCCGCGCTGCTCGACGCCGCGCACGGGGCCGGGGCAAGGGCGGTGCTCAGCGAGCACCATTTTGACGCCACGCCCCCGCGCGCCGAGATGGTCGGGCAGCTCTGTGCGATGGCCGACGCCGGGGCCGACATCGCCAAGCTGGCGGTGATGGCCGTGCGGCGCGCCGACGCCGGCGAGCTGCTGGCCGCCACCGCCGAGGCCGCCGCCGCCCGCCCCGACACCCCGCGCCTGACGATGGCGATGGGGCCCCTGGGCGCCGTGACCCGCGTGTGCGGCGGGCTGTTCGGCAGCTGTGGGAGCTTTGGCACGGCGGGCCGACAGAGCGCACCCGGGCAGCCCGGCGCGCGGGCGCTGCGAAAGGCGCTGCGCGAGCTGGAGACCTGCCTGACGGATCCAAAAGAGAGGAATGAGTGACCATGGAATTTTCAAAACGGTTGGAGCTGTTCGGGCCGGAGATCTTTGCCGCCCTCAATGACAAGGTCGTAGAGCAGCAGGCGGCGGGGCGCAGCGTGTACAACCTGTCGGTCGGCACGCCGGATTTTCCGCCCTTCCCGCACATCAAGGCGGCGCTGGCCAAGGCCATCGAGGACGACGAGAACTGGAAATACTCCCTGCGCGATATCCCCGAGCTGCTCGGCGCCGTGTGCGCGTATTATGAGCGGCGGTTTGGCGTTTCGGGCATCACGCCGGAGATGGTGATGAGCTTTTCCGGCAGCCAGGACGGCATCGGCCATCTCGGCATGGCGCTTTGCAACGAGGGCGACCTTGTGCTGCTGCCCGACCCCTGCTACCCCGTGTTCATGACCGGGTGCCGCCTGGGCGGCGCCGAGTGCTGGTATTATCATCTGACAAAGGAAAACGATTTCCTGCCCGACCCCGACGCCATCCCGCCCGAGATCGCCCGGCGGGCCAAGCTGATGCTCGTCAGCCTGCCGGCCAACCCCGTGGGCAGCGTCGGCACGCCGGCGCTCTACGCAAGGCTCGTGGCGTTCTGCAAACAGTACGATATCCTGCTCGTGCACGACAACGCCTACAGCGACATCGTGTTCGACGGCGCCGTGTGCAACAGCCTGTTCAGCACGCCGGGGGCGCTCGAGACGGGCGTCGAGTTCTTCTCCCTGAGCAAGTCCTTCAACGTGACCGGCGCGCGGCTGAGCTTCCTCGTCGGCAGGCCGGACGTCATCGCCGCCTGCAAAAAGCTGCACACCCAGATCGATTTCGGCAAATTCCTGCCGCTGCAATACGCCGCCATCGCGGCGCTCGAGGGCCCGCTCGAGCCGGTCAGGGCGCAGTGCAAGGTCTACGAGGCCCGGCGCGACGCGCTCTGCGGCGGCCTGCGCGCCATCGGCTGGGACGTGCCGGACAGCCACGGCAGCATGTTCGTCTGGGCACCGCTGCCCGCCGGCTACACGAACAGCATGGATTTCTGCATGGAGCTGCTCGACAAGGCCGGCGTCGTCTGCACGCCGGGCTCGAGCTTCGGCCCCTCGGGCGAGGGGTATGTGCGCTTCGCGCTGACCATGCCCGCGGAAAAGATCGCCAAAGCCGTCGCCGCCATCGCCGCCAGCGGCATGGTATGAACCCACCACAGGAAAGGAGCACCCGCCATGAAATTCAGTGAGATGCCCTATGCGCGCGTCGACCGCGCCTGGGCCGAGGCCGCCTACAAGGATCTCATCGCCCGCTCGGCAGCCGCCGGCAGCGCCGCCGGGCAGCTGGCCGTCCATCAGGAGTATTACAAGCTCAGCGAGACCATCAACACCAGCTTCGCGCTGGCCATGATCCGCCACGACATCGACACCGCCGACGAGTTTTACAAGGCCGAGCAGGAATACGCCGACGAGCTGGGCCCCGTTTTGCAGCAGCTGGACGTCGAGTACGGTCGGCAGCTCTACCGCAGCCCGTGGCGCGCCGAGCTGGAAAAGGCGCTCGGGGAGCCGTTTTTCAAAAACATCGGGATGTCGATGCGCGCCTATGACGAGCGCATCGTCCCGCTGCGCCAGCAGGAGAACGCGCTGACGACCCGGTACACGAACCTCATCGCCGCCGCGCGCATCGAGTTCGAGGGCGGGGTGTACAACCTCTCCCAGATGCGGCCCTTCACCACCCACGCCGACCGCGCCGTGCGCCAAAGGGCCTGGGCGGCGCTGCGGGGGTATCTGCTCTCGGTCACCGGGGAGCTGGATGAGATCTACGACGCGCTCGTCAAAAACCGCACCGAGCAGGCAAGGCAGCTGGGCTTTGAGAACTACATCGAGCTCGGCTACCTGCGCATGCTGCGCAACAGCTATGACCGCCCGATGGTGGAGAGCTTCCGCCGGCAGGTCAAGGAGCATCTTGTGCCGCTCGCGACAAAGCTGCACGAGGCGCGCCGCGCGCGCCTCGGCGTCGACCGCCTGTGCCACTATGACAACGACATGTATTTTGCCGCCGGCAACCCCGCCCCGACCGGCACGCCGGAGGAGATCCTGGCGGCCGGGCGGCAGATGTACGCCGAGCTGGGCCCCGAGACGAAGGAATTTTTCGATTTCATGCAGCAAAACGAGCTGTTCGACGTGCTGGGCCGGCCCAACAAGGCGCAGGGCGGCTACCAGGCCTACATCGACGCGTACCGCGCGCCGTTCATCTTTGCCAACTTCAACGGCACCTCCGGCGATGTCGACGTCATCACGCACGAGTGCGGCCACGCGTTCCAGGCGTATCTTTTGCGCGACGAGCCGGTGCGCGAGTTTGAGGCCCTTGGCATGGAGACCGCCGAGATCCATTCGATGAGCATGGAATACTTCACCTACCCGTGGATGGAAAAATTCTTCGGCGCCCGCGCGGGCGAGTATCTGCAGATGCACCTGGAGGATTCCATCACCTTTGTGCCCTACGGCTGCATGGTCGATGAGTTCCAGCACATCGTGTACGAGCACCCGGAGCTCACCCCCGCCGAGCGCAAGGCCGCGTGGGCGGCGCTTGAAAAGACCTACCGCCCCCACCTGCACTATGACGACGGCGGCTTTTTGGCCGGCGCCATCTGGCAGCGGCAGATGCACATCTTTCAGAGCCCGTTCTATTACATCGACTACTGCCTGGCCGCGACCTGCGCCATGCAGTTCAAGATCAAGATGGACGAGGACTGGCCCGCCGCCTGGCAGCAGTACCTCAAGCTGTGCAAGCTGGCCGCGCGGGACTATTTTACGGGCGTCATCACCGCCGCCGGCCTGCAAAGCCCGTTCGAGGACGGCTGCCTGAAAGCCATCGCCGAAAAGCTCGGCCCCAAGGCGCTGGGGTGAAACCATAAAAAAAAGAGCCCACTAAATCCCGGCGGGGTCAGGGGACCCCGCCCTACGGTCTCAAATCTATTGCATCTTCGTTGCAAACGTAGGGCGGCCTGCCCTCAGGCCGCCGCAGGGAGATGCTTGCTTATGGTTTTTCGACAGTCTGAGGAACGCGGCCTGCCGAATGGCAGACCGCGTTTCTTTGTGCTTTTTATTCGACCACTGTGCCGGGCAGGCGGCAGACGGTTTGTGAGCCGGTCTGGTAGATGGGGTAGATGCCCCCGGCCTCGAGCGACGCGGCGCCGGCGGCGTCGAACGTATCGGCGATGAACAGCGGCGCCAGGCGCAGCGCCACCTCGGCGCAGCCCGCCGTGCGGCTGGCGCCCCCCAGAATGGGCAGCGCGGCGCGGCAGGCACCGTCCGCCGGGTCGAGGTAGAGCGAGAGCACCCGCCCGTCGGCAAAGGTGTAGAAGCGGGCGGTGTCGGCGGCGGAGCGCGGGGCCGCGCTCAGCGTGACGAGCGCGCACGCGCCGTCGATGCGCAGCGTGTGCCCGGGCAGGAGGAAGCCGTTTTCGGCCTGCGCGTTTTCGTCGAGCAGGCGCTCAAAGCCGTCGACGCTGGAGATCTGCCCGCGGGTGTAGCCGGCGGCGGCGACGGTATCGGCCAGGAAATCGACGATGAAGGCGTTCTTGAGCCAGCCGGGGTCAAGGTAATGCGCGACCTCGTTCTCCTTGGCAAAGCGCTCGTACTCCGGCGCCACATACAGCAGCACGCGGTCCTCGCCCAGCAGGCGCACATCGACCATGGCGGGGTCGTTGGCAAAGGCCGCGACCTCGGCGTAATACTGCGCCATCTCGGGGCTCTGCGCGGGGTCATAATAGGCGGCCTGCGTGTCGTCCTGGCAGGAAAAGATGTCGTCATACAGCTCGAGCATCGGCCCCAGATACAGCGTGCGGTCGCCGGCGGCCCGGATGCGCTCGAGCGCGTTGTACAGCACCGGGTCAACGGTGTATTCGGTGTTGGGGTGCTGGTTGAGCGTGTACAGGTTGTTGACGCCCTCGTACCCCGCGTAGGCATCAAGCGCCTTGTACGCGGTGTTGAGCGCCGACCCGTACAGCGCCGAGAGCGCGCGGTTCTCGTTGGAGGCCGAGGTCTCGCCGGCGCCGAGGTCATAGAGAAAGACAAAATCCTGCGCCGCAGAGGTCTCGGCGCGCGCGGCGTCGATGCGCTGCACGCCCTTTTCCCCCGCCACGAGCAGAAAGACCCCGTACGAAAGCGCTGCCGCGCCCACCACCAGCAGCAAAAGGACGGCGACCACGCGCGCCCACGAGGGACGCGCGGGAAGCTCCACCTTTTCCACCGGCGGCAGGTGCGGCAGTTCCCGGTTTTTCACATAGCGATCCAACTCAGACGACCGTCAGGATCAGCAGCAGCCCAAAGAGCACGGCGATGGCGGCCAGGAACACGAGCCCGGCGATGGCGCCCTTGATGCATGCCTTGTAGTTGCGGTAGTGCCGGTGCTTTTTGAACACGAAGCCCAAAATCAGGCCCACGAGCGGCAGCAGGAAGCCCAGCACCTTGTACCAGATGCTGCCGGTATCGTGCACCGGCGGCGGGGTGAACTGGCCCTCCAGCGCCTCCTCCTCGGCCTTGGCCGCGGCGTCGGTCTTGGGCGCGGGGGCCTCGCCCTCGCCCAGGATGGTGATGGCCTTGATCTTCTCGCCCTTTTCGCGGATGGCCCTGTACTGCTCGATCTCGGCCTTGTTGCCGTAGACCCAGTGGTTGTGGCCGATGTCCACGAACTCCGGCTTGTCGACGCTGTAATCGTGGATGGAGGGGTCGTAGGTGTAGAGCACCTTGTTCTTTTCGAGCCTGGGGTCGGGGATGGGGATGGCCGAGATCAGCGAGTGGGTGTAGGGGTGCAGCGGGTAGTCGAACAGCTCCTCGGCGTCGGCGACCTCGACGATGCGGCCCTTGTAGATGACGCCGATGCGGTCGGAGATGAAGCGCACGATGGAAAGATCGTGCGCGATGAACAGGTAGGTGACGTCCTGCTCGCGCTGGAACTTTTTGAGCAGGTTGAGCACCTGCGCGCGGATGGACACGTCCAGCGCCGAGATGGGCTCGTCGGCCACGACCAGCTCCGGCTCCATGACCATCGCGCGGGCCAGGCCGATGCGCTGGCGCTGCCCGCCCGAGAATTCGTGCGGGTAGCGGGTCAGATGCTCGGGCAGCAGGCCGACCTCGTTGATCATGTTCTCGACCTTGCGCACGCGGTCGGCCTCGTTCTCATACAGATGGAAGTTGTAAAGACCCTCCGAGACGATGTAGTCGACGGTGGCGCGCTCGTTGAGCGAGGCGGCGGGGTCCTGGAACACCATCTGTACGTTGCGGATGACCTCGCGGTCGAGGCTTGCGGGGATCTTGCCGGTGATCTTGACGCCCTTGTACTGGATCTCGCCGGCGGAGACCGGGTTGACGCGGATGACGGCGCGGCCGATGGTCGTCTTGCCGGAGCCGGACTCGCCCACGAGCGAGAAGGTCTCGCCCTTATAGATATCGAACGAGGCGTCCGTCACGGCCTTGAACGCGCTGTCCCCCTTGCCGAACGTGATGTCGATGTTGCGGATGGAGAGCAGCACTTCCTTGCCGGTCTTGGGGTCGATGGGCCCGTGTTCGGGAAAATGCGTAACGCGCCCGGTGGTTTTTTCTTCAGCAGCCACGTTTACACCTCCCTCAAATGTTGAACGATTCCATGAGCTTTTCATGGATGTTCTGGATAATGGCGGGCTTTTCGACCTTGGGGGCATGCTCGTCGAGCAGCCAGGTCTTGGCATAGTGGGTATCGGTCACCTTGAACATCGGCGGATCCTCGAGCGTGTCGATCCTCAGGCAGTAGGGGTTGCGCGGGGCGAACGGGTCGCCCACGATGCTGTTGTACAAGCTCGGCGGCGTGCCGGTGATGGAGTAGAGCTTGGTGTTGCGCTCGGCCAGCTGCGGCATGCTGGAAAGCAGGGCCCAGGTGTAGGGGTGGCGCGGGTCGTAGAAGACCTCCTCGACGGTGCCGACCTCGACGATCTGCCCGGCGTACATCACGGCCACGCGGTCGGCGATGTTGGCGACGACGCCGAGGTCATGCGTGATGAATACGATGGTATAGCCGAACTCCCGCTGCAGCTCCTTGATCAGGTTGAGGATCTGCGCCTGGATGGTCACGTCCAGCGCGGTGGTGGGCTCGTCACAGATGAGGATCTTGGGCTGGCAGGACAGCGCGATGGCGATGACGATGCGCTGGCGCATACCGCCGGAATACTGGAACGGATAATCGTCGTAGCGCTGCGCGGCCTTGGGGATGCCGACCTTGTGCATCATCTCCAGCGCGCGGCGGCGGGCCTCGGCCTCACTGCAGCCCTGGTTCTGGATGATCACCGAGCTGATCTGCTTGCCGATGGTGATGATGGGGTTGAGCGAGGTCATCGGATCCTGGAAGACAGTGGCGATGCGCTTGCCGCGGATCTGCGTCCAGTCCTGGTTGTCCTTGACATTGGCGAGGTTCAAGATGCAGGTGCCGTGCAGGGAATTCGGCGTCTCATCGAGATACCGAACGCGGAACACGACAGTATCGAACACCGCGTTGCGCTGGTTCTCGTCCGAGAGGTCGACGCCCATCTCCATCGCCTTTTTGAGCGCCATCAGCAGCCTGTGGGTCAGGCGGATGCGCTTGGCAAGGCCGTAGCGGCCCACCGAAAGGCGGATCTCCTTGCCCAAAACCACGTTGCGCTGCCTGGTCTCCTCGCTGATCTCGCCCTGGATCTCCCGGGCGTAGCGGGCCTTGAGCTCGGCCATCTTTTTGTTGTAACGCTCGATGTAGGCGGTGTCGGCGGCGACCTCGGCCTTCTTGACCTTGAGCTCGGCGGCCTCCTTGCCCTCCAGCGTTTTGATCTTGGCGTCGTATTCCTTGAGCTTTTGGTCGGCGGCCTTGATCTTGTCCTTTTCTTTTCTGGGGTCGTAGGTCTGCTTCTCGTTGAACAGGTTGGTGCGGGTGAATTTGAGGTCGGCGATCTCCTTCTCGATGGCGTCGAGCTCCTCCTCCGAGAGGCTCTCGCGGCGCTTCTTCTCCGCCTTGAGCTCGGCCATCTCGCGCCAGGTGGCGGCACCAAGCTCGAGCTTTGAGTACTTGTTGATGCGGGCGAGCGTGCCCTCCATCAGCTGGCGGGCGCCGGGCGTGAGGGTGACGGTGGTATCGGCCAGCGCGGGGTCGTTGAAAAGCAGCGAGCCCTGGTCGATGAAGCCGTTGGAATCCAGCATGCCGGCAAAGGTCTTGGTGAACACGGATTTGCCCGAGCCGGACTCGCCCACGATGGCGATGCACTCGTTCTCATAGATATCGAGCGAGATGCCGCGGATGGCGGTCAGGATGCGACCGCGCACGCGGAACTTGACAACGAGGTCCTTGACGGACAGCAGTACTTTTTTCTCTTCCATCCTGGTCCCTCCTTACATATGCGTCCGCGGGTCAGCCGCATCGCCGAGGTTCTGCCCGGTCACGTACAGAACGATGGTGATGACGGAGGCCACGGCGACCGGGGTCCAGAACTCCCAGCCCCAGCCGGGTGTGACCATGGCGTTCTGCGCCTCGTAGATCAGGCGGCCCAGCGAGATATCGGACATGCCCAGCCCGATGTAGGACAGGAACACCTCGCTGGAGATGTAGCCCGGTATCGCGGCGGCGATCTCGAGAACGATGACGCTCGTCATGAACGGCAGGATGTTCTTGATGGCGATCTTGAAGATGTTCGTGCCCAGGCACCGGGAGGCGAGGTTGTACTCATGGTCGCGGATGATGATGACGCGCGTGCGGATGTAGTAGGCCATGCCCATCCAGCCCAGGATGGTCAGCGCGAAGACCAGCGTCCAGAAGCTGGGCGAGAAGATCATGACCAGCACGGCGGTGATCAGCGTGGAGGGGATGTTGCCCAGCACGTTGTACACCTCGTTCATGACCATGTCGACCTTGCGCGAGAAGCCCCAGATGGCGCCCAGCAGGATGCCGATGGTCATGTTGATGGCCGCGCAGATGATGGCCAGCGAGATGGAGATGCGCGAGCCGTACCAGATGGAATTGAAGGTCGAGGCGCCGGTGCCGCCGGTGCCGAAGATCCACTTGAGCGCGAAGCCGAAGTGGTTGATGGCCTTGTCCGGCGAGAGGTGGAGCGCGCCGGTATCGTTGATGTTGACGAAGGGATCGACCTGCGCGTCATACCCGATGACGGAGGGATAGATGTAGGCAAAGGCCACCAGCACGGCCAGCAGCGTGAGCACGATGATGTTCACCTTGTTGCGGAAGAACACACGAAAGACCGATTTCCAATAGGAATAACGCGGCGCGGTGATCTTTTCGGATTCCAGGTCATTGTGATCCACGGGGGCGAACAGCTCCTCATAGGAAAGACCGTATTTTTCAGTATAATCCATCATTCTCACCTGTCTTTCGATGTAAAGCTGATGCGCGGGTCGACGGTGGCCATCAGTACGTCGCCCAAAATCAGGGACAGCACCGAGAGGATGGCGTAGAACATGGCGACGCCGACGATGACGGCGTTATCGTACTGGTTGATGGCGTCGATGAGCAGGCCGCCGGCGCCGGGCACCAGGTAGACGCGCTCGGTGATCAGCGCGCCGGTCATCGCGAACAGCAGCGAGCCGGGGATGCCCTGTACGATGGGGATGGCCGAGATCTTCATGACATGCTTGAAGAAGATGCCGGTCTCGCTCATGCCGGTGGAGCGCGCGAACTTGACGTAATCGGAGTTCATCTGGTCGATCATGTAGCGGCGCATCCACTTCATCATGCTGGCCACGCTCGGCAGCATCAGCGAGACGATGGGCAGCACATACATGAGCTTGACGGTGTTGTCCATATCAAAGGTGACCGGCAGGCCGATGGCGCGGCCGAGGCCCTTGAACATGAAGATGTACGCCAGGCTCGGCACAGCCGAGATGAACATGATGTACACCGTGCCGATCTTGTCCAGCAGACCCTCTTTGTAGCGCGCCATCAGCACGCCGAGCGGCAGACCGAGGATGTAAACGAACACCGTCGAGATGATGCCGATGAGGAAAGAGAAGCCCATGCGGGACATGCTCACGCGGTTGGCGCTCACGTTGGTGTAGTCATCCACGAACTTGCCGGCGTTGAGCGGGTTGGACGCCAGCGAGCCCTGCACATACGTGGCGGAGTGCAGATTGTCGGCGCTCATCGTGGAGGTGCCGGTGGGATAGTGCACCATGCTCTGCGTCCAGGAGCCCTGGCTCTGGGTCATGGTCTGGAAAACGTCCACGCCCTGCGTGACCGAGAAGGAGGTGCCGAGATGGATGGTCAGCAGGTTCTGGTGGAGGTAGGGGAACTTATCATCAAAGTACAGCAGGTATTTGTGCTGCGTGCCGTTGCCGATGATGGCCGGCGAGAGCTTTTTCTCGGTGCCGGTGGGGTTGTAGAGCGGGTCATACAGCGTAAAGGTCAGCCCGCGCTCACCGATATCGACGTCGTCCGGGACATAGTGGATGTTGTCGATGAAGAGCAGCCCCGAGAAATAGTCCCACAGGCGCTTGAGCAGCGAATTATCTTTATACGCGAACAGCGCCGGCTGCCCGCCGTCCGCCAGCTTGTTGCGGATGACGACGGCCTTCAGGCGGGTCACGGTATAGCCCCTGGCAGTGTAAGTATCGGTAAATTCTTTGATGTACCTGGCCGCGGTCTCGGAATCCTGAGACCCATCGTCCGCACGGCCGAGGGTGACGGCCTCGGTCCGGGTCTCCTCGTCCAGCTCACCGCTGCGCGCCAGCTCGTTGATGTAATCGGCATACGGGACGTAATCCAGGTAGCCGAAATCCTCCCAGCGGCGGTAGCGGTAGGTGACGCGGTTGTTGTTGGCCTGTTTGTTATAGTTGCCGTCCGCCACAAAGATCTTGGTTCTGTCCATCAACCCATAGACAAGAAGCATGACGGTGGTGACAACAAGGATGATAGAAACCGCACCGTGGAGCAGCCTCTTTAAGACATATTTTGTCATCTATCATCACTCTCCATCCCACGAACTTTTTGAAAAAGAACGGAAAGGGGGGCGGGAAGAACCCCGCCCCCCTCCGTTTAAGTGTTACCGGGAGTTATCGCGTTGCGGCTCGTTCTTACCACAAACCGACGTTCTGCATCATGCCGCCGGTCGGGAGCATGGTGTCAAGGTAGGTCTGCGCATCGCCGTAGTCGGGGCCCCAGCCGGAGCTGCCGCCAAAGTCGAAGTTGAACTGATAGCCATAGTCGCCCATGTAGGAGGCATCGGAAGCGGTGTCGGAGTCGCCGGCCGCGACCAGGTCAACGATGACACGACCGCCCAGCGCGCTCTCGATGGACTGCTTCATCGCCTGGTCCATGGCGGAACCGGTGGTGCTGTAGTCACGGTAGACGTAATCCAGGTGGATCGGGTTCTCGGCGCTGACCTCGATGCCCTCGGCAGCGAGCTCCTCAACGGCGGCGTCCATGTACTTGGCAGCCTCGTCGGGGTTGTACCAGCCGTCGAAGCCGTAGCTGGCGCCGGCGCCGTCATTGCCCGCGGGATCCCAGACCTTCATCGGGTAGCCGTCAGCCTCCAGCTGGGCCTGCAGGACCTCGCCGTAGTAGGTGCCGGCGGGGAACGTGGTGGAGGTGCCGTTGATGTCAACGGTGAACTCGTTGGCGGCAACGATGAAGCTGCCGGGCACGTAGGAGTTGGTCAGGGAAGCATTCTTCAGATCCTCGCCCACGTTCAGCGCGTTGACGGCGGCACGGTCACGGGACAGGGCCAGGGCCATGCGGAAATTCTTGTTGAGCTTGGCCGCGGCCGCACGGGAAGCGGTGTCGGCATCCTGGGTGGAGCGCATGGCGCTCTCATCGTTGAAGTTGGCGTAGGCGTAGCGGTTGACGTTGACCCAGTTCAGGAAAGAGGTATCGTCCTCCAGCACGACGTAGGCGTACTTGTCAAAGTAGGTCTTGCCGTCGGGATCGTCGGGCACGGCGACCGTCTTGGTCTGCTCCAGAGCCTGAGAGCCCAGGCCGCAGCCGGCGTTGAAGGTGCCGTCCAGAACATTGTTCCAGGAGAACAGCGGATCGGTGCCGTCACTGTAGCGGAAGGTCACGTTCTTGATGGTGACGTTGTCGGCATCCCAGTAGGAGGGGTTGGCGGTGTAGGCGATGGTGTTCTGGTAGGTGAAGTTGCTGATCAGGTACGGGCCGCAGTAGGCGATGTGCTGCGGGTCTTTGCCGTAGTTATAGTCGGCAGCGCCGTTGTCGAAGTCGGCGCCGAACTTGCCGCCCTGCGAGGTGTAGTACTCACGGCACAGAGGCGCCATGGCGCTGTAGCCGAGCACGGTCTCGAACCAGGGAGCGGGCTCGGACAGGGTGATGACGAGGGTGGAGTCATCGGGGGCCTTGATGCCGACCTCGTCAAAGTTGGTCACTTCGCCGGCGACGTACTCGGGCAGGTTGAGGACGGGGGCGATGACGCTGGAGAGCGCGCCGCCGCAGTCAGCCGCATGCTGGACGGAAGCGACCCAGTCGTCCGCCTTGACGTCGGCGATCTCATTGCCCTGGTAATCGACCCATTTCACACCGGAACGGATCTTGAAGGTGTAGGTCAGGCCGTCCTCGGACTTCTCCATGCTCTCGGCCAGAGCGGGCTGCTGGACGTTCTTGCAGTCATAGGAGAGCAGGCCCTCCCAGGTCATGGACAGGGGCGCGCCGACAGCGGTCTTGTTGGTGGAAAGGGTGTCCCACACGTCGGGCTCATAGCCGGAGGTGTAGGCGAGGGTGTAGCTGTCCTGCAGGGTCATGCCGTTGTCGGCCATCCACTGCTTGACGTAGTCGCGGTACTCATCGGCGGTGGCGCTCTCGCCCCACTTGGCGGTGAGCTCGGCGCGCTGCGCGGGCTCCAGGAACTGGTCGGCAATCAGCAGGCCCTTGTAGGAGCGGTAGTCGCCGTCAAAGCCCCAGGAGACAGAGGGCACGGAGTGCGGGGCGATCTTGCTGATGGCGTAGTTGCCGGCATTGTTCATGTACGGCAGCACGACGCCGGTCTCCAGCAGCTTGGCCTCGGCGATGGCCATCAGGCCAAGGCGGGTGCCCTGGTCGCCCTCGGCCAGGGACTTGTCGTAGCTATCGACAAACTCGCCGAAGATCTCATCGTACAGGCTGTCGGAAGCAGCGCTCTCGGCCTCGACGTCGATGGCGTCCTGGGTGTTGAGATCCGCCATCAACTGGACGGAACCGCCCTGCGCGGGGGTGCTGGCGGGGGTGCTGGCGGCGGGGGTACTGTCAGGCGTCTCGGTCTGGCCGCCGCAGGCAGCCAGAGAAAGCACCATGGCACCGGCCAGCAGCAGGCTGACAAGTTTCTTCATGTGTTACTTTCCTCCTTAAAAATGGTTGGGATTGCGGATTATTTTTAACCTTCACTGCACGGCCAAATGGATCTCTCCCCATCCATCCGCATTGCAAAGGCAAAAACCGAAGCCACGGAACGGGCCGCCCCCGCGAGGGGGGATGAATACCTGTCCACTATGGATAAACACAATTATATACTGTAGTACCCCCTTTTTGTCAATGGTGTATTTAAAAGCGCCGGCAAGTTTGTGCAGCCTGCCGGATTTTTTCCCCGAATCTTCCACCGTTTATGCCACACTGACACTTTTTTTGCCAAAATCTGTCTTTCCATCGCAGACAGTCAGCCGCGCGCGGGGCCCGGTCGGGCAAAAAGGTGTTCCCGGCGCGCGAAAATACGCCGGGAACCGGGTGGGATCATGCCATCTCAACACCGTAGGGCGGGGGCTCCACCGGGCGCCCTGCGGCCCTCACCCCGCCGCAAACGGGGCGGGCGCTCAGAACAAGCTGCCCAAAAGGTCGCTGACAAGGCTGCCGGCAAAGTTGCCGGCGGCGTTGCGCACCGTCTTGTTGGAGTTGCCCAGCAGCCCGCGCGTCACGCTCTTGCCGAGGCTGCGCCCAAAGCTGCGCACCGTGCTCCTGGTGGCTTTCTGGATGCTGCGCTCGAGCGGGCTGCGGCCCTGGCTGTCATACCCCATGGCCTTGTACTGGGCTTTCCTCTCGCGCTCGGCCTCCCGCTGGGCCTTCGCCTCGGCTTTGGCGGCCTCCTCGGCCTGCTTTTGGGCCTCGGCCTCGGCCTGCGCGGCGGCTTCGGCCTGCGCGGCCTCGTCGAGCACCTCATAGGCCGAGCGGTTGTCGACCGTGTCCTTGTATTTCGGGTAGAGCGCGTCGCTGGCGACGAGCATCGCTTTGGCGGCGGCGTCCATCGCGTTCATGCAGCTCTGCGGCGGGCAGATGGTGGCCTTTTCCACCACCGTGGGCACGCCGTCGGCGTCCAGCATGCTGACGAGCGCCACGCCGGTGCCCATGCCGCCGATGGCGTCCTCGGTCTTGAAGCCCGGGTTGGCCCGGAAGCTCTGGGCCGCCACGCGCACGGCCTTCTGCTCGGCGGGGGTGTAGGCGCGCAGCGCGTGCTGCACGCGGTTGTTGAGCTGGGCCAGCACCTCGTCGGGGATGTCGGCCGGGGACTGGGTGATGAAAAAGATGCCCACGCCCTTGCTGCGGATGAGCTTGACCACCTGCACCACCTTGTCAAGCAATGCCTTGGGCGCGTCGTTGAACAGCATGTGCGCCTCGTCAAAGAAAAACACGAGCCTGGGCTTGTCACAGTCGCCGACCTCGGGCAGCTGCTCGTACAGCTCGCTGAGCATCCACAGCATGAACGTGGCGTACAGCAGCGGCTTCTGTGCCAGCTCGACGCAGTGCAGCACGTTGATGGTGCCGCGCCCGTCGGCGGCAGGCTGCATCCAGTCGGCGATATCGAGGCTCGGCTCGCCGAAGAACTGCTCGGCGCCGTCGTTTTCAAGGCTCAGCAGCGCGCGCTGGATGCTGCCCACGCTCTGGGAGGTCACGTTGCCGTAGGTGTTGGCGAAATCCTTGCGGTGCTCGCCCAGGTAGGTGAGCATGGCGCGCAGATCCTTGAAATCGATGAGCTCCCAGCCGTTGTCGTCCGCGACGCGGAACGCGATGTTCAAAACGCCCTCCTGCGCGTCGGTCAGGTCGAGCAGACGCGCAAGCAGCAGCGGGCCGACGTCGGTCACGGTGGCGCGCACCGGGATGCCGCCCTTGGCGAACACGTCCCAGAAGCGGCAGGGGTAGCCGGTGTACTTGAACGCGGCAGGGTCGATGCCGACGGTCTCGAGCCGCTTTTGCATCTTCTCGCTGTCGGTGCCGGCCAGGGCCGTGCCGCTCACGTCGCCCTTGATGTCGGCCAGAAACACCGGCACGCCGAGGTCGGACAGGCCCTCGGCCAGGACCTTTAAGGTGACGGTCTTGCCGGTGCCGGTGGCGCCGGCGATGAGCCCGTGGCGGTTGGCCATCCCGGGCAACAGATAGACGGGGACATCCCCCTTACCGACCAGGATCTTGCCGTCTTGCAGCATAACACGCAGCCTCCCGTTTGCAGATGTTGGGTAAATTATAGCATGGAACGGCAAAAAAGAAAAGGGGCCGCCCCCCAAAAAGGGCAGCCCCGCAGACTGTCGCGCGTTTACAGCTTGAGCGCCCTGCGCAGCGGCACGGTGACGGCGGCCGACACAAAGCAACCCACGGCCCATTCCACCACGGCCTGCACGCCGACCATCGCGACGACGAAGGCCAGCGGCCCGGCGGCGCCCTTCTGCGCGGCCAGCTGCTGCACATAGGGCGTGCCGAAGAACAGCAGCACCATCAGCCCCATGTAGAACACCGTGTTCAAAAACGGCGCCGCGAACCCGCCGGCTGCCGCGGCGGTCTTTTCGTGGCCGGGCAGCAGCTTGAGCACCGCGCGGAACACGAGCGCCGCGCACACGCCCATGGCCACGCGCGCGCCCACCGCCATCACGAAATAGCCCACGGGGCTCGCGGCGAACAGCGCCGCGCCCATGGCGCTTTTGCCCTGCAATGCGTCAAAAAAGCTGCACAGGCCAAAAACCAGACCCAGCCACGCGCCGGCCCCGGGGCCGAGCAGCATGCCGCCGATGGCCACCGGGATGGTGAGCAGACTGGCGTTGATGGGCCCCAGCGGCACAAGGCCGAGGGGCGTGAAGGCCATGACCAGCTGCACGGCGGTGAGCAGTGCCAGCCGGGTCATGCGGCGGGTCGCCGTACGAGGGGTGTTTTCCATATCCAATTCCTCCTGCTGCCGTCTCCCCCTTGATGTGGAGTACAGCGCAATGTCGGCGGCGATGCCGCCGCAGGCCCATTATACAGCAAACCGCCGACGGGGGCAAGTGCTTTACAGCGGTCGGGAGAGGTCGCACAGGGTCAGCTGCCCAAGCGCCGCCCGGCGGTCGAACAGAGGGCCGGGGCCGACAATGGACCGGCGCGTGCCCAATTCCAGAACATCATGGAAGATGGCGGACTCCAGGCGCAGCGGCACGCCCGGCTCGCCAGTGTATTCTCCAAAGATCAAGCAGGTTTCAGACGCCATAAGCCACAACTCCTTTGTGTGATGTATCGCATACAGTGTTTTTGGGGGGGGCGGATCGCACGGCGGGGTGGGGCCGCAGGGCGCCCCGGTGCGGCTGCCGGTCATTCCATTGCAGATTTTGCGTGCAATCCCCGCCGCGGTGTGGTACAATGCTGGCAGGCCGTTTGGGCCGGGAAAGGAAAAAAACATGGATCAACTCAAGCAGCTGCTGGCCGGCGTGCTCATCGGCGTCGGCGGCATGGTGTATCTCAACACGATGGGGGAGTTCTGGGCGCCGTTCCTCTTCTCCATCGGGCTCGTCAGCGTGGTGGTGCTGGGCGCGCAGCTCTACACCGGGCGCATCGGGTATTTCCCGCTCAAGCGCCAGGGCCTTGGCGCCGCGGCGGCGCGCTACGCCGGCATGCTGGCGCTCAATCTCGTCGGCGCGGGGGCGGCGGGGCTCGCCGCGCGGCTGTTCTATACCGTGGATGCCGGGGCCCTCGCCGCCGGCAAGGCCGCGCAGAGCCCGCCGCAGGCGCTGCTGCTGGCCGTGGGCTGCGGCATGATGATGTATACGGCGGTCGAGGGCTACAAGCGCACCAGGAGCCCCGTGCTCATCATCTTCCCCGTCGGGGCGTTCATCCTGTGCAAGTTCGACCACTGCATCGCCGACGCGTTCTACTTCGCCTACGCCGGCGTCCTGCCGCCGCTGTACTACCTGCCGCTCGTCGTGCTGGGCAACAGCCTCGGGGCGCTCGCGCTGCGGCTGGTGTTTGGGGAAAAGACCTGAACGCCCGGGCCGCCGCCTTGCTGCGGCAGCCCGGGCGCTGTCCTTTTGGGGGCGGGGTCACGCCGGCAGATAGCCCAGCGTGGCGGCGATGACCGCCTTGATGGTGTGCATGCGGTTCTCGGCCTCCAAAAACACGAGGCTCTGCGGGCCGCTGAAGACCTCGTCGGTCACCTCCATCGCGTCGCGGTCGAATTTTTCGCCCATCTCGCGGCCAATGGTCGTCTTGCGGTCGTGGAATGCCGGCAGGCAGTGCAGGAACACCGCCCGCGGCCCGGCCTTTGCCATCACGGCGGCGTTGACCTGATAGGCGCCGAGCGCCGCGATGCGCTGCGCCCAGACCTCGTCCGGCTCGCCCATGCTGACCCACACGTCGGTGTAGACGGCGTCGGCGCCGGCCACGGCGGCGGGGTCGTCGGTGAGGGTGACGCTGCCGCCGCTCGCCGCGGCGAAGGCGCGGCATTTTTCCACGAGCGCCGGCGCCGGCCGGTAGTCCCGGGGCGCGCAGGCGGTAAAATGCAGGCCCAGCTTCGAGCAGCCGATCATCAGCGAGTTGCCCATGTTGTAGCGCGCGTCGCCCATATAGACGAATTTGAGACCCTCGAGATGCCCGAAATGCTCCCGCAGCGTGAGCATGTCGGCCAGGATCTGGGTGGGGTGGTATTCGTTGGTCAGGCCGTTCCAGACCGGGACGTCGGCGCCGGCGGCCAGCTCCTCGACGATCTCCTGCCCGAAGCCGCGATACTCGATGCCCTCGAACATGCCCGAGAGCACGCGCGCCGTGTCGGCGATGGATTCCTTTTTGCCGATCTGGCTGCCGGCGGGGTCAAGGTAGGTGGTGCCCATGCCCAGGTCGTGCGCCGCCACCTCGAACGCGCAGCGGGTGCGGGTGGAGGTCTTTTCAAAAATGAGCGCCGCGTTTTTGCCGCGCAGCCCGTCGTGCGGGATGCCGGCCTTTTTTTTGGCTTTCAGATCGGCCGCCAGCGCCAGCAGGGCGTGTATCTCGGCGGGGGTGTAGTCGAGCAGGGTCAAAAAGTCGCGCCCCTTGAGCGCTTGCAGGGTCCTGGCGGATTCACGGTCCATGGCGGGCATCCTTTCCGGCGCACAGCGCGCCGCGGCGGTGTAGTCAGGCCATTGTAGCACAAAAGCGCTTTGCTTGCAAACCCCCGCGGGGCATGCTATACTTTTTTTGACAAAAAACAGGGGGAGGTGGCCGCTGTGGCACAGCCCGCAAGGCGCCGCGCGCAGGCGGCTGCCATCGCCGTGCCGGCGCTGCTGGTGCTGGCGGTGCTGGCGGTGTACGGCATCCGCTATGACACCAACGACGACGCCACCCTCGCGAACATCGCGGCAGGCGCCTACGGGCCGGACACCGTGCACCTTGTCTACGTCAACATCCTCATCGGCTGGCTGCTGCGCCCGCTGTACCTGCTGGCGCCGGCGGCCAACTGGTATGTGATCGTCCAGCTCGGGCTGCTGGCGGCGGCGGGCGCGGCGCTGTGCCGGCTGCTGACCGCGCGCTTCGGCGCGGCGGGCGGCACGGCGCTGTTCCTGGCCGCGGCGCTGCCGTTCGCGGTGGCGCTGGTCTACGATTTCCAGTACACCAAGGTCAGCGGCGTGTGCCTGGCGGCGGGGCTGGCGTGGCTGGCCGCGCATCTCGGAAAGCCCCTGCGCGCCTGCTGGCCGGGCCTTTTGCTGGCGCTGGCCGGCAGCCTGCTGCGGTGGGAGATGTTTTTGGCCGTGGGCGGGCTTTCGGCGGCGGTGCTGCTGGCCCGTTTCCTGGCGCTGGACAGGGCCGGCAAGCGACGGGCGCTGGCGGCCATGGCGGTGCTGTTCGCGCTCGTGCTCGGCAGCAAGGGCGTCGATCTCCTCGCCTACCGGCTCGACGCCGGCTGGCGCGCTTTCACCGAGTACAACGCGGCGCGCATGGCGTTCAGCGACTACAAGGCGTATCTCCTCGATGAGGAGAACCCCTTTGCCGGGGCCGGCATCTCGGACAACGACTACGCCATGCTGCGCGGCTGGGATTTTTATGACGGCAGCGTTTTCCCCGCCGCGCGGCTGCGCGGGCTTTCGGCCCGGGTGCGCGCCAAGGGCGTGGGGCAGGGCCTGTACGATGCGCTGCGCGCCGCCTGGCACCTGACCCACGGCGCGCCCTTTAATCTGCTGTTCACGGCGGCGGCGCTGGGCGGGCTGGTGCTCGTGCTGCGCCGGCGCCGGCCATGGGCTTTCCTCGGAACCGGCGCGCTGCTCCTGTGCGAGCTGTTCTACCTGGCCATGCGCGAGCGCCTGCCGGAGTATGTGACCACGCCGCTCACGGCGGCGGCGGTCGTGTTTTTCTGCCTTTCGGCGGGCGATGCCCTGCCCGCCATGCCCCCGCGCCGGCAGCAGACCGCCGCGGCGCTGGCGCTGCTGGCCGGGCTTGCCGTCAGCGCGCCGACGCTGCACGCCACCCTGGCCGACGCAGCCGCCTACCGCGAATGGGCGGCGCTGGAGCGGCAGTATTTTGTGGACATGGCCGCCGATAAGGAACACCTTTATCTGCTCACCGCCGAGGCGCTCACGGTGGGCGAGGGGCTGGATGTCTGGCACCCGTGGGAGCCCGGGCACGCTTCCAACATCCTCTATTACGGCGGCTGGCTCAGCCACGCGCCGCACCGCGAGGCGGTTCTGGCGGCCTACGGCCTGACCGACCCGCTGACCGGCGCCGTCGACGCCCCCAACGTCTATCTTGACTACCACGGCATCGAGCAGGCCCGCCTCTATGCGCAGGAGCATCTGGGCAGGCCGGTGCAGATCGAGCGCACCGGCGCCAATGACTTTGCCCCCTACCGGCTCGTCAGCGCCGGGTGAAGCCGGCTCCCCGCAAAACCAACGCCCCCCGCGCCGCGTACGCGGCGCGAGGGGCACAGTGTTTTTATGGCGTTATTCCACGTCCTGCAGGGCGGCGTAGTCGGTCTCGCCGGTGCGCACCTTGACCACCTTGCCGACGTTGTACACAAAGATCTTGCCGTCGCCGATATGGCCGGTGTACAGCGCCTTGGTGGCGGCGTCAATGACCTTGTCGACCGGGATCTTGGAGATGACGACCTCCACCTTGATCTTGGGCAGCAGCGTGGCGTCGACCTCGGTGCCGCGGTAGCGCTCACCGCTGCCCTTCTGGATGCCGCAGCCCATGACCGGC
The DNA here is from genome assembly GCA_947628865.1 of uncultured Gemmiger sp. GTDB lineage: Bacteria > Bacillota > Clostridia > Oscillospirales > Ruminococcaceae > Gemmiger. Next base: position 38 of record CANRBN010000011.1, on the reverse strand, counting down.
ATGACCGTGACGCAGGTCACGCCGATGTCGTTCATCGC